>JAFAWN010000467.1 GCA_019241735.1 Terriglobales bacterium | reverse complement strand
TATTACTTGCGCGAGCAGATGAAGGCCATCCAGAAGGAATTAGGCGAGCAGGACGAGGGGCAGCGGGACACTGAAGACCTGCGGCAGAAAATCGAGTCGGCGGGAATGCCGGATGATGTAAAGAAAGAAGCGTTGAAGGAATTGGGCCGGCTGGCGCGCATGTCGCCGATGGCGGCGGATTATTCTGTCACGCGCACTTACATTGAGTGGCTGGCGGTGCTGCCGTGGGCGAAAGCTTCGGGCGGAGATGTTGACATTCCGAAGGCCAAAGAAATTCTTGATGCCGACCACTACGACCTGAAAAAAGTAAAAGACCGCATCCTCGATTATCTTTCTGTACGCCGATTGAAGCCGGGGATGAAGGGGCCGATTCTGTGCTTTGTCGGGCCTCCGGGGGTGGGGAAGACTTCCCTGGGAAAATCGATTGCCCGCGCCATGGGACGGAAGTTTGTGCGGATTTCGCTGGGCGGCGTGCACGACGAGGCGGAGATCCGCGGCCATCGCCGGACCTACATCGGCGCCTTACCGGGACAGATCATTCAGGGCATCCGCCGCGCCGAGACCAAAGACCCGGTATTCATGCTCGATGAAGTGGATAAAGTCGGACGCGATTTCCGCGGCGATCCGGCATCGGCACTGCTTGAGGCGCTTGATCCGGAGCAAAACGCTACTTTCCGCGATAACTATCTTGACGTCACGTTCGATCTTTCGAAGGTGCTGTTCATCACCACGGCGAACATGCTGGATCCCATCGCGGAGCCGCTGCGCGACCGCATGGAAATTATCGAATTACAGGGCTACACGGAAGAAGAGAAGGTCCACATAGCATTCCAGTATCTGATTCCGCGGCAGATTGAGGAGAATGGAGTCACTCCCGAGCAAATTGAGTTTCCGCCAGAATCCGTCAGCTATTTGATCCGTCACTACACCCGGGAAGCAGGGGTCAGAAACCTGGAACGCAACATTGGCACCGTCTGCCGCAAGCAGGCGCGCCGCCTGGCCGAGGGCAAGACCGACAAACTGGTAGTGACCGAAGAAATCATCGTTGAATTTTTGGGCGGGATCAAAGTCCGCAGCGAAGGGGAAATTGCGCAACGAACCAAGCGCGCGGGCGTAGTTGTCGGGCTGGCATGGACGCCCTCCGGCGGCGACGTGCTGTTCGTCGAAGCAAATACCATGAAGGGCAAAGGTGGATTCACTATGACCGGGCAAATCGGCCAGGTCATGCAGGAGTCGATGCAGGCTGCCCTCACCTGGGTGCGGTCGAATGCAGTGCAGCTTGGCATCCAGGAGAATTTCTTCGCCGAGCATGATATCCACATACACGTTCCTGCGGGTGCGATCCCAAAGGATGGGCCGTCGGCCGGAGTCACCATGGCGACGGCGCTGGTGTCACTGCTCACCGGCCGACCGGTGCGTCCGCTAACCGCGATGACGGGAGAAATCACCCTCAGCGGGGATGTGTTGCCCATCGGCGGCGTCAAAGAAAAAGTGCTGGCGGCAAAGCGTGCGGGCGTGCGCGACGTTATCCTGCCGGCTGAAAACAAAATGAATGTTGCGGAAGACTTGACCCCGGAACAACTCGAGAATCTCAACGTCCACTACGTTAAGACGATTCCCGAAGTGCTGGAGTTGGCATTGCCGGGATCCGCAGTGGAGCAGAAGATTGACGCGGAAGAACGCGAAAAAGTTTTAAGCGAGCAGCCTGTCGCGTAAGACGTGGATGAGATTAGACAATGAAAGGCAGCGACGCTAATCCGCATCCCGGTCCATGGCGGGTAATGCAAGTAGACCCTGGTTTTGCAGGAATTACAGTCTCGGTTGGATTACTTGTAATGGGGCTGGTGAGCATGCCCATAGTGACATGGTTCCTGATGGGTGCCCTTCTGCTCGGAATACTCGTCGCCCATCTCCTTCGCCACCGGACCGAATAATAAAACAATAAGGTCCCTCAACCGTCCCGCCCATGGTAAGCGATTGAATTATTAGTTTGACGGGTGCTGCACACGCGTTAGTCGATGGAACCACTGAATGACGCCAATTACAACAATTGCCGAGGCAAAAAGTGACAGCACAAGTCTATTAATTGACGCTAACCGCTGGACTTCATCCGTCGCATGTAAATAAAAGGTGAGTGCGCGGGCCATCTCCCCCCAGTCCATCTACGAACGCGGCAAACTTCGAAGACGAGCCTTACTTGCTGACCTCGACCTTAAACCGATGCCGCTGTGGTCAGCTCCGGCGACGATGAAGTTTTTCCCGACAGGTCAACGGGGAATTCCAGGCGGAACATTGCGCCTCCCTGAGGCCGGTTCTGGCACAGGATTTTTCCGTTATGCTCGCGCATGATGCCGTAGGACGCGCTCAGCCCCAGGCCGGTGCCCTGTCCCAGAGGGCGGGTGGTGTAGAAGGGATCGAAGACACGATCCGGCTCTTCAATTCCCGGACCATTGTCGCTGAATTCCACGATTACCAAATCCTGCTCCCGCCTGGTATTTACGGTGAGTAAACCGCCGGCCCCTCCCATCGCATTCAGCGCGTTCTGGATAACATGCAGACAAACTTGTAGCAGCTGATTGGGATCGCCAAAAACCGGCAGAGATTCATTCGCCAGCTGAGTTTGAATTTGTACCGCGCCGGCCTGCATCTTTGGCTGCGACAGTTTTACCGCGGTCTGTACCAGTACGTTCAAATTCAGT
>JAFAWN010000447.1 GCA_019241735.1 Terriglobales bacterium | reverse complement strand
GTAAAGAGTCAGTCAACCGGAGTAAAGATTTGTAAACCCTGCGGCGGCGTTGACAATTCTTTACGCACGAAATCACGTCAGTGTTATAGAACTACAATTAGACGGTGGAACGTATTCTCGTTATTGACGATGACGTCGAACTGTGCGGCCTGGTGACGGAGTACGTCGAACCCGAGGGCTTTCAGGTCGAAGCCGTCCACCACGGCACGCAGGGCCTCGACCGCGCTCTGAGCGGTGAGCATCTGTTGGTAATTCTGGATGTGATGTTGCCGGGCTTGAACGGATTTGAGGTGCTGCGGCGGCTGCGGGACACATCCCAAATTCCTGTCTTGTTGCTCACAGCTCGCGGCGAAGACGTGGACCGCATCGTGGGCCTTGAAATCGGTGCCGACGATTATTTACCAAAGCCTTTTAATCCTCGAGAACTAGTCGCCCGTATTCGAGCGATCCTGCGGCGGACAAAGAATACCGAGAGTTTCAGGGAATCCACTCCCATAGTCAAAGTGGGCGATGTCGAACTAGACCCCGGGACTCGAACCGCCACCCAGAAAGGAACACCGGTCGAACTGACTTCGGTGGAATTCAACCTGCTATATGTGTTGTTGAGCGAGGCCGGACGCGTGGTCACCCGCGAGCGGCTGGCCCAGGTGGTGTTGAGCCGGAAGTTTTCCCCCTTCGACCGCAGTATCGACATGCACGTCAGCAAAGTCCGCAAAAAACTCGGAGACTCTGAACACGGGGGCGCGTTGATCAAGACTGTTCGCGGCGTGGGTTACATTTTCACAAGATCCCGCGAAAACACACAGAGCAGGCCGCAATGAGGAGTCTCTTTCTCAGGATTTTTTTCTCCGTCTGGTTAGCGCTGGCAGTGTTTCTCGTCCTCGCAATCCTTTTAACCCTGGCGATGCGCCCGCCTATCTCTGGGTTGGAGGCTGCGCAGGGTGGCATCCTGACCGACGCTGTGAGTGCCTATGAACGCGGCGGATCCGAAAGCGCTCATCGCTACCTTTTAGGCCTCGCTCATTCCGAACATATCCGTGCATTTCTTTTTAACGAGCAAGGGCAGGAATTATCCGGGTGGCGGGCGCCGGCTTGGATCCAACGTGCGGGACGCGGAGAGGGCCATAGCGTCGAGAGTTTTTGGGGGCGGCTGGGCCTGGAACAGTTTCTCAGGTCATCGATGACCGGCACTGACGGACATCATTACACTCTGGTGATCGCGTTGCCGGGTGACCCTCGTTTTTTGCACGCTCATGGCATGCCGTGGTTGACCATTCTGATCGCGTTTGTCTCGACCGGGCTAGCCTGCTACATGTTGGCCCGCTACCTCACGGCGCCTATCACGCGCCTGCGTGGCGCTGCACAAGCGCTTGCATCTGGCGACCTAACTGCCCGGGCCGGTCAGCCAGGCTCACGTCGCAACGACGAAATGGCGGAACTCGTCCGCGATTTCGATTCCATGGCTTCGCGCCTGCAGGACTTGGTCACATCGCAGAGCCGTTTGCTCAGCGATATATCGCACGAATTGCGCTCGCCTTTGGCGCGCCTGAACGTAGCTTTGGGCCTGGCGCGTCTTCGCGCCGGAAAAGATGCCGATAGCGCGCTGGAGCGGATTGATTTGGAAGCTAACCGGCTCAACGAACTCATTGGCCGGCTCCTTACCCTCGCACGCCTGGAGGGTGGCACAGATGCAATTCATAAATCGCCGGTGCGCCTGGATCATCTGGTTACTGACATTGCCGCCGATGCAGATTTTGAGGCGCAGCGCCGCCGCTGTCGCGTGCAGGTCACAGCCGCCGACCCGTGCATCGTGCTCGGAGACGCGACGCTTCTGCACAGCGCGATTGAAAATGTCATGCGGAACGCCACCAATTACACCCGTGAGGATTCCACCGTCCGTATTCGCCTGCAACGCATTCCGGGTGATGGCGGGCCGCAAGCGCTCGTGCAAGTAGCCGATTCTGGCCCGGGGGTGCCGGAAGAAACTTTGGACAAGCTTTTTCGCCCCTTCTATCGCATCGACGATGCGCGCGGGCGCAGCACCGGAGGGGTCGGCTTGGGACTGGCAATTACGGAACGGGCGGTCCGATTACATGGTGGGTCTATCCACGCGTCGAACGGGGCCGGGGGCGGGTTGGTCGTCGAAATTCGTCTGCCATTAATTGCCGGCGGTCTTGATTCCGTTAACGACGGTCGACGGCAAAACGCCCCCGCGACAGAAGTCAGTAATTGAACTGGGTGGCCTGAACCCTATTCAATCCCGAGCTATTGCGCTGCACCTGCGGCACCGGACACCACATAACGGCCCAAGATTCTGCATCTAATCGGATATCATGGATGTTCAAATCCGGGAGCACGGAGAAAAACTCGAATGCGGTCTCGCCTTCCTGCAAGCCTTTTAAAGATTACTTTGATTGTGTTCTCAATTGTAGGAATTGGGACGCTGCTGCTCCTGGCGGCCTGTTCGACCAGCTCGACTTCCACCCAGTCATCGGGAACAGGCTTCTTATGGCTTACCGCCCAAGGCAACACTACATTGTCCGCGTACACCACAAATCTGGGAAGCGGAGCAATCTCTGCCAATGGAAATGCTGCTGGAACCGGGCCGGCGCCAGCCGCGCTGGTAGTCGCTCCAAATGGGAGCGCGATATTCGTGGCCAATAGCGGGTCAGACCCCGGCACTATTTCGAGCTATACCGTAAACTCCAACGGAACTGTTACCGCGGCAGGTCAAGTCACCGAAAACCCTCCAGCGCTTGCCCCGATGGGTCTGGCCATGGATTCAGCGGGGAAATTTTTGTTCGTCGCCAATCAAGGAAGCTTTGACCTGAGCGAGCCGGGCTCGATTTCCGTGTTCTCGGTAAACGGCACCACCCTCACCGAAATCGCAGGATCCCCGTTTCTGGATGAATCCGTATCCGCTACTCAAGGAAGCGGGCCGGTAGCATTGGCAGTGAACCCGGCCGGCGGCACACTCTATGCCGCCAACCAGTTCACTGGCACGGTGTCAGAATTTTCTATTGACCCAAATTCAGGAGCACTCACGCTGCTTAGCGCATTGGATCAGGGCGTCGGTTCGTCGCCCAGCGGCCTGCTGGCGGTAAAAACTTCTTCTGCCAGCTTTCTATATGTAATGAACACGGGGTCGAACAATATTACCGCCTTCACCATCAACGGCGATGGCAGTTTGACCGGCATAG
>JAFAWN010000090.1 GCA_019241735.1 Terriglobales bacterium | reverse complement strand
AAAAACACTTTGCCGGAGACGACTGCGCCTCCGGGAAGCCGCACCCGCAAGGTATCCCCCAAACCAATATGATCGGCGTAGGTTTCCGGGATCGCGGCGCGCACCCACGTGTCTCGGAGGTCGACAATAGTCACAATCGCTTGCCCGGGACTTACGACTTCACCTTCGCGCGCGGCGCGTACTGATACCATCCCGGAAATGGGCGAATAAATCTTGGTGTAACCGACGCGCACTTCGGCTTGCTTCAGCATCTCTTCCGCATTCAACAATTGGCCGCGGGTGGATTGCACCGTACTCTGTGCCGCTTGCGCCTGATGAGTGTTGGCCATGGCCGTGTTCAGGTCGGCTTCGGCCGCGGCGACTTGCTGTGTCAAAGACTGCACGGTTGCCTGCTGCGCCTTCAGATTGGTTTCCGCCTGCACCCGCTCCTGGTCTGAAGCCACTCCTTGTTTCGCCAGCTCAATCATGCGCCGGCTGTCGCTTTCAGTCCGTTGCAAAGTGGCCTCGGCCTGAAGCAATTGCGCACGCGTCGATTGCAGTCTTGCCTGCGAGTTTGCCACACCGCTTGCAGTCGAGCCTTGGGTGGCTTGTTCGGTCGCCCGGGTTTCGGCAACCTTCGATTTCAGGCTGTCGATAGTGGCTGCGGCTGCGTGCGCTTCGGCTTCGAGTTCTGAGGAGTCGAGCACCGCGATCAAGTCTCCTGATTTAACTTGCGAACCTTCACCCACCAGTAGCTTGGTGATCCGTCCCTCCACTTGCGGGCTGACGATTACCTGGTTGGAATCGACCGTGCCAATCAGCACCAGGTCTTTGGAACGAGGCGTGGAAATCAGATAGTAGCCCAACGATACAGCGGCCACCGTTGCCAGCAGTATAAGAAACTTGTTGCGCGCGCTCACGACCGCCCTCCTGGAGCGACGCTCAGCTCACGCCGGAACAAGGCTGCGGAAATGAAATCGAGCACGGCGGCTCGTCGCCCGGCGATGCTTTCTGATGACAATGGGTCCGCCCCAGTAATCAGCCGGACTACGGGAGCGCTGTTGAAATAGAAGACGATGACCGAGATCATGGAGGGAATAAAGTGAACTGGATCGACGGCGCGGAATTCGCCCGCGGCGATGCCTTCCTGGATCACTTCGGAGAGCTGGCCGAAGATTGGACGAAAATACTTCTGCACGATGTTCTGGAACTGCGCCGACGCTCCCCGGCCAGCCTGCATCATCTCCCGCTGTACGATCCGCGTGTAAACGACATGTGCGGCAATGTAGTCAAAATGCGCTCCCGCATACGCAAGGATTTTCTCGCGCGGCGGCAGAGATCCGGAGAGCGCAGGGTTGATAGCGTTGGCCAAACCTCCAAATGCTTCATCAATCACAGCACCGTATAGCGATTCCTTGTTTTTGAAGTAGTAATAAAGCAAGGCTTTGTTGACCTTGGCGTCGCGGGCTATGGCGTCGGTCCGTGCGCCGGCCAGACCCTCCCTGGAAAATTCGCGCACGGCAGCCCCTAGGATGGCCTTGCGGGTTTGATCGGAGCGCTTCGGGGTGGACAACCGGGGTTTCAAGTAAGCTTCCTCAAACCGTTTAATTAACTGGTTAGTTAGATGATAACACAGCTTGGTAAGCTGGGCCGCTCACAGAGCTCGTCCCGGGGCATGCGGCCGGAATTTTCACCCCAACTAAGAGGCCCGATTTAATATGGCGCTATTTGCCACCGGCAATGGACGGAACCAGCAATACCTCGTCGCCCTCTTGGAAGACATAGGAGTACCCCCCTAAAAATCGAATGTCCTCTTCGTTCACATAGACGTTGAGGAAACGGCGCAACTGGCCGGCTTCGTCGCGCAGATGAGGCTTGAGATCCGGAAATTTATGATCGAGGGTCGAAAGCATCTCTGTCAGATTCGCGGCCGTGCACGTTATTCTGTCGATGCCAGCCGTATGACGGCGAAGGGCGGTAGGGATCTGAACTGTGATTGTCATTCTTTAAACCTCCACTGTCTCTGCAACTTCGCCCCGGGTCTGAGCGAGCGAATCCTCGCCGGCTTCCATGTACCGGTTAAACTCCGCAAGTTTCGGCGGGATGGCGTTTTCTTCCGCATATTTGCCAAAGAGCACGTCCGTCGTCTTCAGCCCGTTGCCGGTGATGCAAAGCACGGTAGTTTCCTCAGGCAATATGCGGTCCTGACGGTAAAGCTTGCGGGCACAGCCAACGGTCACTCCGCCTGCAGTTTCAGTGAAGATCCCTTCTGTCTGCGCCAGAAGCTGGATGGAATCGACGATCTCAGGATCGGAGACGTCCTCCGCCCAGCCGCCACTCTTCCCAATAGCCTGGATCGCGTAGTGTCCGTCAGCGGGATTCCCGATAGCGAGAGACCGGGCAATGGTAGAGGGCTTCTGCGGGTCTATCTCCGAGTTTCCGCACTTGACCGCCGCCGAAATCGGCGAACACCCGGTGGCCTGAGCGCCGAAAAACTTAACCGGCTTGGGTTCGACCAGATTCAACTCTATTAACTCGGTGAAGGCTTTCTTGATTTTGGTGATCAGTGATCCACCCGCCATGGGGACGACAACGTTGTCGGGCAAGCGCCAGCCGAGCTGCTCAGCGATTTCGAATCCCACGGTCTTCGATCCCTCGGCGTAGTACGGACGCAGGTTCACGTTGACGAACCCCCAATGGCGTTCGTCAGCAATTTGCGAGCACAGGCGGTTGACCTGATCGTAACTGCCGGCGATGCGAACTAATTTCGCGCCGAACACTTGGGTGCCGATGATCTTGGCAGGTTCCAGATCGCCGGGGATAAATATCCAGGACTTGAAGCCGTTGCGCGCCGCTTGCGCTGCCACTGAGTTGGCAAGATTGCCAGTTGAGGAGCAGGCCACAGTGTCGAATCCGAAGGCGCGAGCCTGCGCCAGCGCGACAGCCACCACACGATCTTTAAAGCTGAGAGTGGGCACGCAAACCGCGTCATTTTTAAGAAAGAGGTGGCTCGCGCCCCATTGGTTGCCCAAACGTGATGCCCGCAGGAGTGGGGTAAAGCCCGCAGGCAGGACCGGGTTATAGTCGGGCGGGAGTGGCAGCAGGGCGGAGTAACGCCACATGCTGGGCGGCCCTTGCGCAATTTTGTCCCGCGAGAAGGCAGCCCGCAGGGCGTCGTAGTCGTAGGAAACTTCCAGCGGGGAGAAACAATCCTCGCAAATTGATTTCGGCTGGTTGCCCCAGCCCTTGCCGCAATCGCGGCAACGCAGCTCGTAATTCGTTGTAAACGTCACCAGTCACTCGCTTCCGAGCGGCTGGGGGACGAGCAAACCCTGCTAAAACGAAATCCCCTTCCCTGGAACGGAAAGAGGAAACAAGATGGCGAGATGCTTGGAAATGCGCACCCCGAATCTCATGTTCCCCCTTTTCACAGGGCGAGAGTTGACACCGGGCGACCAGAAATTTCTTTCTGATCCGGTTGTCGTGGCTTCGCAGGGCTCGTCCCTCAGCCACTCTTCATGAAATCCAAGGTCTGCTCCAAAGAGCAAACTTGTATGATGATGTTAGACACTTCCCAAACTGGCGTCAACTGGCGGCGGGGTTTTTGATCCCGTAGAAGAAGTAATAGCCTCGAACACCTGATAGGACTAGGATTTGAATCAGGTCATGAAAAATCTGCTATTGGTCGAGGACAGCAAGTTAATCGCTATCGCCGCCGAGCGCCTGCTCACCAAGGCCGGCTTTACGGTTACCTTGGCCAAGGACGGCGAGGAAGCTTTAAAGCGGGCACGAGAAGGCCTGCCAGAGGTAATCCTGTTGGACATGATGTTGCCCAAACTAAGTGGCGAGCAGGTCCTGCTGGAATTGAAAAGCGATTCGAAGACAGCCCACATTCCGGTGGTGATCTTAAGCAGCCTCTCCCAGCAGAATGAGGAAAAATTAAAGGAAGCGGGAGCGGCTGCCTACGTCGAGAAGGCCAAATTGCTCGAGGGCGGCAATCCCGCGAAATTGGCACAGCTGGTAGAAGCAGTCATTCGCGAGAGCAAGGCTAAAGGATAAAGGAAGCTGCATCCTCCTCCCCGCCCGATAAATCAGGGCCATAGACTCCCATATAAGATCAGCGCTGGTACTGATTTTTCTTTTTTTCGGCGTGACGTTCCAAGCCTAGCTCGATTAATCGATCAATGAGGGCGGAGTAAGAAATTCCAGATGCCTGCCACAACTTGGGATACATGCTGATGTTGGTGAAGCCCGGCATGGTATTAATTTCGTTCAAATACATTTTTTTTGACCTCGGATCCATCAGAAAATCAACCCTTGCCAGGCCCGAGCAGTCGACCGCTTTGAAGGCGGCAATTGCCAGCCGCTGTACAGTTCGGGTTTCAGCTTTGCCAAGTTTGGCGGGGATGAGGAGTTCAGAACCCGTGTCCAGATACTTCGCGGTGTAATCGTAGAATTCCTTTCCGGGGACGATTTCTCCCGGAACCGATGCCTCCGGTCGATCGTTGCCCAGGACTGAGCACTCAATCTCCCTGGCTTTTTGCTTCTTCCCTCCAACTCCATGTTCGATCACAATTTTTCTATCAAATTTGGCGGCTTCGTTTATCGCTGGGGCCAGTTCACTGCGATCGTGCGCCTTTGAAATTCCCACTGAAGATCCCAAATTCGCAGGCTTCACAAAAACGGGATACTTTAACTTTGCCTCCACCGTCTGCCAGGCTTTTTTCGGCTCCCGTTCCCAGTCGCCGCGCAGGATGGTGACGTGCTTGACAATCGGCAATCCCGCAGCGCGAAACAGGGATTTCATAATGTCTTTATCCATGCCGGCCGCCGATCCCAGCACCCCCGCGCCCACATAAGCGATGTCAGCGAGCTCCAGAAGACCTTGAATGGTGCCATCTTCGCCGAAAGTTCCATGCAGCACGGGGAAAATGATGTCAACGTTGATCGCACGGTCAGAAGCGCGGCGCAAATCGGGAGTTTGAAATGGCACCAGCCCGGTCCCCGGACAAGCAGGTTCAGGGGGAACGACGACCGATTCACCATTAGCTAAAACTGCCGCGCCGGGGGTGGCTTCAGGATCTCCGGCGCGCAACGAGCTATTAGCAGGCGCACTTCCTTGCAGCATTTGCTCGGCGTCCGCGGCGGTCAGCCAGCGCCCGGATTTGGTAATGCCGATGGGCACAACTTCATATTTATTCTTGTCAATGGCGCTGAAAACTGACGCGGCGGACAAAAGTGAGACGTCATGCTCGCCGCTGCGTCCGCCAAAAAGAATTCCCACCCGGAGTTTCTTCATGAAATGTCAGTCTGGGGGGAAAGAGGCCCGTCGTCAATTGAGTTAGGTGACTGGAGGGGTTCCGGCGATGCAGATCCCCGCCCCAGCGCGAACTTCACAGGCCACCTTCGTCGACCTTCGGAGGAGAGTTCCACAACCAATTTCACAGGATCTTTTTTCCGAAAGCAGAGAGGGCAAGTTCTACCGCCAGATCGGCGGTGCGGTTATGTTCATCGATCACTGGATTCACTTCAACAATTTCGAAGCTTACCATCCCCCCATTTTCCGCGATGATTTCCATGGCGAGGTGGGCCTCGCGATAAGTTGCGCCGCCACGAACTGGCGTACCCACGCCGGGGGCATCTTCAGGATCAATCCAGTCCATGTCGAGCGACACGTGAAAGCCGGCGGTGCCCTGCCGCGCCAGGCGCAATGCCTCTTCCATCACCGAACGCATGCCGCGCTCGTCGATGTCGCGCATAGTAAATACATTAATGCCCGCTAGGCGGACATTCTCGCGCTCGATGGCATCAATATCGCGCACACCTACCAGCACGCAATTCTGAGGCGCAACCTTGGGCGAGAAGTTAAAGATGTTCGCCAATTCGGCCGGCCCGAACCCCATGGTCGCCGCCAGCGGCATGCCGTGCACATTGCCGCTGGGAGATGTTTCCGGAGTATTGATATCGGTATGGGCGTCGATCCAGATCAGCCCAATTTTTTGATTCTGGCGGCGGAAAAATTCCGCAACTCCAGCGACGGTGCCGGCGGCCACCGAGTGGTCGCCGCCCAGGATCAGCGGTACCTTGCCGGCCGCGAGCGTTTTAAGCACCAAGTCGGCGTCCTTCACGCAGGTCTCGGCGATTTCCTTGACGTACTTTGCCCGCGGATTCCCTTCCTGCTTCTGTTCCGGTATCGCAACGTCGATGTCGCCGGCATCCTCGACCACGTGTCCCAAGGCCTCCAGCCGGGCCTCAAGTCCGGCGACGCGCACCGCCGAAGGCCCCATATCAACTCCGCGCCGCGATTGTCCGAGATCCAGCGGAATTCCGATAACACTGATGGTTCGTGGAGTAACGCTTTTCGAAAATGATGCCGCGGGCAAAGTCATGTTATTTCAACGCAAAAATACGACGCCATGTTTCAGGGATACAAACGGTGCAGCGTGCGGGCAAATGGAATGGTCTCGCGCACATGTTCCAGTCCGCAGATCCAGGCCACGGCGCGCTCAATTCCCATTCCAAAGCCGCCATGCGGCACCGAGCCATATTTACGCAAGTCCAAGTACCATTTGAAAGCTTCCTCGGGAAGTTGATGCTCCCGAATGCGTTTCACCAGCAAATCGTAGGATGCCATGCGCTGCGATCCGCCGATAATTTCTCCGTAGCCTTCAGGTGCTAGCACATCAACACACAGGGCAAGCTCCGGGCGCACGGGGTCCGGCTCCATATAAAAAGCCTTTACCGTGGCGGGATAACGATGCACCATAACCGGCTTGTCAAACTGTGACGAGATGTAGGTTTCATCCGGAGACCCAAAATCACCGCCCCACTCAAACCGATTTTCGAGTTTTCCTGCGGAATGTCCCTCCTGAAGAATCTTCACCGCATCATCATAAGTAATTCGCGGGAAGGGAGACTTGATCTTCTCCAGCTTCGATGAGTCGCGTCCAATCGTTTGCAGGTCAACTCTCCGGTGCTCGAGACAACGCTCGATCACGAAGCTGATCATCTCTTCGGCCAGCGTCATCAGGTCATCGAGGGTGGCGTAAGCAACTTCTGGCTCGACCATCCAAAACTCGGTGAGATGACGGCGGGTCTTCGATTTTTCGGCGCGAAAAGTAGGGCCGAAAGAATAAACCCGCCCGAGCGCCATTGCTGTAGCTTCAATGTAAAGCTGACCGGATTGAGTCAGATATGCCTGCTCGTCGAAATAATCCACCGGAAACAAAGTGGACGTTCCTTCACACGCCGCCGGAGTGAGGATGGGCGGATCGGTGAGGGTGAAGCCGCGGCCATCAAAGAAATCCCGTACCGCCTTGATGATTTCCGCCCTGACCCTAAGAATCGCAGCCTGGCGGGGAGAACGCACCCATAGGTGGCGGTGCTCCATCAAAAAATCCACGCCATGGTCTTTTAACGAAATTGGGTAAGGATCGTTGTCCGCGACCTTCTGGAGCACCTCCATTGCGGTGACGTCGAGCTCATATCCGCCGGGCGCGCGCCTGTCGGGGCGCACTTTGCCCTCGACAATCACGCTGGATTCCTGGGTGAGGCCTTTCACCGCCTCGAAGATTTCAGGCGCAACGGCGTTCTTGGCCACTACCCCTTGAATCAGTCCGCTGCCATCGCGGAAAATCGGGAACAACAGTTTGCCGCTCTCGCGCAGGTTGTAGAGCCAGCCGCGGATGGTAACCGTTTGGCCGTCATAGGCTCCGATCTGCGAGATGGTGGCGATAGGTGAAGACATAGGCGCTTTGTTCTAGGCTGCGTCGAGCTTTTCAAAGGTCCGGTTCATTTTTTCAACCGGGCTCAGACCCTCTTCCCCTTCAATTTCC
>JAFAWN010000088.1 GCA_019241735.1 Terriglobales bacterium | reverse complement strand
GCCCTCCTCGTTGTAGAGAAGGGCCAGAGTAGTAACTGCCTCTTCAGAATCCGGTTGCAGCTTTACCGCGAGCTTAAACTCGCCCTCCGCCTTTTGCAGGTCATTGTTCAGGCGATAGAGACGTCCCAGCAATAAGTGATCATCTACGCTGTCCGGTTCGATCTTGATGATCTGCTGATACTGATCAATCGCCAGTTTGAGCACGTTTTCCGAACCGCTGCCCGCCTGGATGTCTCCCAGGGAGCGCAAATAAATCCGGCCCAGCAGCTTATGGGCTTCGAGATTGTTGGGATCACGTTTAAGAATGTCCTGGGCCTCGAGAACCGCGTCGCGGATGCGTCCGGTCTTGGCGTAAAGCTCCGCCAGGCCGGCGGTGAGGTATCCGGAGGAGGGATCGGCATCAATCGCTGCCCTATACTCCTCAATGGCCTTACTGGCGAGGTCGCTACGGCCGTACATCGCCACCTGCTCCTCGTATATATGCGCGAGCGCGTAGTGATAGTAGGCGGCAGCCTTGTCGACCTTGCGGGAGGCGGATGGGGTCCCGGGTTTTGCCTCGGACGCCATGGCCGGGCGCAGCGCGCAAGAGATCACAGCGGCTAGAAAGAGGGCAGAACAAGAAATGCGTTTCATCGAAAACCTTAGGAATCCCAATGCCATAGCGATTGGATGCGGAACCGCTGCGGGCGGGTGCTCAAACTATTGTAAACCTTGGTCAAGAAATGCGGCGGCTTGAGTGGGAGCATCCATGACCGGAAGTACTATGTCGGAGTTGCAGGGAGTGTCATCTGTTAGTGGCGGAAATGCCTCACTCCGGTGAAGATCATGGCCAGTCCAAGGCGGTTTGCAGCTTCTATAACTTCGTTGTCGCGGGCAGACCCGCCGGGCTGGATCACCGCAGTCGCGCCCGCCTTCGCGATCTCCTCGACGCCGTCGGGGAAGGGGAAAAAAGCATCCGAAGCGACCACCGTGCCCCGCAGCGGGAGGATAGCCTTCATCGCGCCGACTTTGCAGGAGTCCACGCGGCTCATTTGTCCCGCCCCGACCGCAACCGTCTGCCCATCGCCGGCATACAGAATGGCATTCGACTTAACGTGTTTACAAACCTTCCAGGCAAACAGCAGGGCGCGTTTTTCTTCCGCCGTCGGCGGACGCTCCGTAACAATTTTCAAGTCATTTTCTGACAGCTGCCGGGAGTCTGAATCCTGGAGCAGTATTCCGCCGGAAATGTTTTTTAGGACCCACTTCTGCTCGGAGTTGCGAATCTCTACGAGCCGCAAGTTCTTCCTGGTAGAAAACTTCGCGCGGGCGGCCTCATCGAATGACGGCGCGCCAATAACTTCCAGGAAAAGCTTAGCCATCTCTTCGGCCGCTTCTCCATCCACCGGCCGGTTAACCCCAATTACGCCGCCGAAGGCGGAAACCGGATCGCATTCCAGTGCTTTCTTGTAAGCCTCGGCCAGAGTCTTGCCTGTAGCAGCGCCACTTGGATTCGTATGTTTGATGATCGCGCAAAACGGCTCGTCGAATTCCTGCGCCAGGTCCCACGCAGCCTGAACATCGACGATGTTGTTATAGGAAAGTTCCTTTCCCTGAATTTGCTTGGCGCCCGCTACTCCGGTGCCCGAGCCGTCCGAGTACATGGCTGCCTGCTGATGCGGGTTCTCCCCGTAACGCAAATCCATGATCTTGTCGAAGGATAGGCGGAGGGTCTGCGGGAAATTGGCTTTGGGGTGAAGCTCGAAGTGTCCGTTAGAACTTACTCGTTCCAGGGTTGAGGCAATCGTCCAGTCATAAGCGGCAGTGATGGAGAAAGCCTTTCGCGCGAGTTGCCACTTGGTTTCAGACGAGAGCTCGCCGCCTGACTTTTGCATTTCTTCTGCGATCGCTGAATAGTCTGCCGGCGAGGTTACCACCGCGACGTCCTGAAAATTCTTCGCCGCGGACCGAATCATCGAAGGACCGCCGATATCGATATTCTCGATCAGTTGCTCGAAGTGGACGTCCGGTTGGGACGCAGTTTTCTCAAACGCATAAAGATTGACCACCACCATGTCGATAGGCTGAATTCCTTGCTCAGCTACCGCTTGGCGGTGCAAAGCGTCGCTGCGCCGGTGCAAAATACCTCCGTGGATCTTGGGGTGCAGGGTTTTGACGCGGCCGTCCAGCATCTCTGGGACCCCGGTCAGCTCCGAAACATCTTTAACTATGACCCCGGACTCACGCAGCAATTTCGCCGTCCCGCCGGTAGATATCAACTCAACTCCCATTTCTGATAAGTCACGCGCAAACTCCACCAGTCCGGTCTTGTCGGTTACGCTCAACAGTGCGCGCTGAATTTTGGGCATTGTCGCCTCGGGGGTTAATCTGTGCGATAGAAATTCTATCAGCGACGTGAATGGGAAGTGTCTCGAGGACTTGTTCTACTTTAGATCATCCCTGGGATAAGAACTGGTCTGCCGTGATAAACGCTTCTAGACTTTGGCGCGGGCTTTCAACTTCACTTGGCCGCCCTGCATCTCGACTGTGTATTCGACGGCATTGCAGCCATATTGTTTGCGGATTTGGTCGGTTTTTTTCTGCACAAACGATGTGAAGCTGTCCATGTTGCCTGAAACCGGAGCGCCCGCCTTCTTCTTCGCATCCGTAAGCGCAGCATAAAGCTTTGCGACTTTGTCGCGTTCCATGCGCTCATCCAGGCATTGCATGGCGACAGGCATGGGTTCCGCAGTCCCCGTGGAACCCGCAATGGCAGCCGCGGCGTTACCCTTTCCCACGCCGTAGACTTTTCGTTCCGGTTCATGACCCTCGATGCGAACTCCCTGGACCGAGAGCAGAGCATCCTGGGGGCGCCGGTAACCTTCCTCGCGGATGCGGCTTTTCTTGCGCCACAGGTCGCTGTAAATAGCGTAGCGTTGGGCAATTTCGTTGTAGCGGAATCTTTGGGAGAAGGTGATCCGTCCTCCGCCGTCGCTGAATTTGCGCAGCAGGCCGAGCACCTTCCACTCGACGTCGGTGGGAGGCTTTTTCGTCGGATTACTGAAATAGACTTCGTACTCAATCTTCAAGCGCCGCAGCTGGGTCTCAAGAAGACTAAGTTCCTCGTCGGTGTTCACGCAGAGGTCTCCACCCACCAAGTGTAGGGCTTCGCCCGGCCTTCGGGGAGGATTCGTTGTGTGACGGGAGGGATGGAACAAAAGTACTCAGATGTCGCGTTATTTCGAGGCCATCTTCTTGACCATGGCCAGAACCAGTTTCCGGTCGCTGTCGTTCAGACCGGTGGCATAACGACGGATCTGGCTCAGAAAGCGTACTTCATCATCGGAAAGCTGAGGCAGCCCTTTCGATCCGTTGCCGTTGCCAGGTTCGGAAAAAAACTGCGAGAGCGCCAATTCCATCGCGCCGGCAATCTTCGAAAGTGTGTCCAACGATGGAATGGTGTGTCCATTTTCCACCCGCGAGAGATAGCAACGCAGCAATCCCGTACGCTTTTCGATATCGCCCTGGGACATGCCTTTTTGTAGACGGTAGTTGCGGATGGTCTGACCGATATTCATGGAAAAAACGGCCAAGAAGAACTCCTGATAACGGACTGCATAGTAACCACAGTAATACCGTCTTGCAAGTGGAAATTTCT
>JAFAWN010000056.1 GCA_019241735.1 Terriglobales bacterium | reverse complement strand
GTCCTACCTGAGGAGCCAAATTTTATTACCGGAAAGCATTCTCAGTCCGCCGCAATAAAATTGGCGAACGTCATTCCGGCTTCTTCCAGAGACTTTAGCGGGACGAAATCGCATACCTCCGCGTATCGTTTCCACATCTCGCCCAGTCCGGCATGCTGGTGGGCTTTTTCCACGCCGCCTTCCACCCATTCGAACACTTCAATCACCGTGCCATCGGCGGCAGTCGCAATGATGTGTTCCCGCGGCGTCGCTAAGCCAATACTTCGCAGATAAGGAACGTGCTCTCGGCTAAGCGCCATAAGTTCAGCTTCCTTCCCCGGCTTGGGTTTATAGGCAACAATCGAGAGGCGTGCGTTCGGGTTCGTGTTCACAAAAATCTCCTTAGGGCTTTTCCGGATAGCTTTGGATTAGTGCCACACCGACGGCATCCAATTTCTCGCGTTCCAGCGACGTCGGAACCTTCCATACCCGCTTGGTCCAAATCGCCCACGCCAGCCCCAGCGCATACGGAGTCAGCCCGATCAGCATTTGCAGTGCGACTTCGAGATAATTGCGCGCGAAAAACCAGCGGCGCATCAGCAGCAGTGCAAGCACCGTGGGGATGCACAGCAGAACCGGAAGTGTATATGCCTCGCGCACGAAAGTACGGATGCGGACATTCAGTACCCGGCACAGATGCCGCGGCAGAAAAAACAGCGTGGTGCAGGTCAGCGGAATCGCGGTGCCGAGCGCGTCCCCGATAATCCCGTACGGACGAATCAAGATTATGCTGAGAATCAGATTGGCGATGCCCTCCATCGACGTCACCCAGGCCAGGCTTTTATGGCGGGCCATCCCATAGAGGATGCGTCCGGACGCCGCCTGGCATAGCGAGAACGTGGATGGAATCAGCAGCGTGAGCATCACCGGATAACACGCAGTGACGTATCTGGGACCCACCCATGCGGTAATGACCGACTTCCCGAGAATGATGAGCGTGGCTGTAATCGGTAAAACTACCAGCGCACAGGCGCGGTTGCCGGCGACAAAAATCTTCCTCAGCTGAGTGATGTCTCCTTTCGCGCTCGATTGCCCTGACATAGGGACAAAAATCTGCGCCAGACTGCTTACCACTTCGGTGGTGTAATCCACCAGGCGATCACCGTTGGAGAAGAAAGTCACCGCCGTCACCGACAACAGGGTCGAGATAACCACCTCGTCGGTCTTGAACCGCAGCTTGTAAGCCAGGGTGATGATGAAACTCACCGTGCTGTAGTGGGCGATCTCGCGAAAGGACCCGCGATCAATATATTTCCACCCAAATTTCAACGGCAGGACATGCAATACGATGGCCGCGCGGACAATCGCCCCCAATAGAGGTAGCGAAACCGTGATGAATGCAACCATCAGCAGTCCATATCCGTGAGTCATGGCGAGAATGATCAGCGGCGCACGGATCAACGTGGTGGCAAGGTTGGTCGCATTCACAAAATAGAAGCGGTTAAGCCCTTCGAGAATTCCGCCAAACACCCCTGCTGGAAATCCCAACGCAACTGCGGCCCCAACCATCAGGAAAAGATAGCGGGCCGTCGTGACAAAATCCGGAGGAATCTTGAATAGCCGGTCGACGTAGGCGCTCAGTCCAATGGTCGCCAGCATTGCGACGCCGCTGATCAGAGTGAATCCGGCCAGGCTGGTATTAATTAACCTGCTGAGGCCTTCCGTATCATTCTTCGCGCTGTAGGTTGAGACGTAGCGGATGATCGAGGAGCGAATTCCCAGGTCAAACAGTCCGTAATAGCCGGTGATCGAGAAAGCCAGGACCCAGGCGCCGTATGCGGTGTTACCGAGCCGGTGAAGAATGAACGGGGAAAGGAATATGCCAACTAAAATGTTGACGCCAAGACTGAACCAACTGGAAGTGACATTCTTGATGACTTCGTTCTTGCCCATTTCCGGTATCCTAAACCGGCGAAGTCACAGCGGATGAGGACTGATGAGCCGTTGCCAGCTCGTAGCCGACCGCGGTCATCAATTGCCCCCACGCAGCTTCGATCTGCTGCACACTTGGTTCCGGGAGACGCGTTTTCCAGCCGCCGCCTGAGGCCGCGCCTACGAAGGGGATGTCCTTTCTTCGGTTACGGGTGCCGACCCACTTATCGGATTCCAGCGTTTCCAGCTTCCGCATTCGCTCCGCAGAACTCAACTCCACCGCTCGTTCCAGGCGCGCAGGACCGGCTTCGAGTTTCATAAAAGCCGCAATCCGCGCGAGTTCCGCCGCAGTGTTTTCCAGCATGTCCTCGTAGCGCAGGAGCAAAAACTCATCCCTCCCCCCGCGAGTAAAAATCCAGCTGGCAACATTTTCGCCCCAGGTACCCCAGTCTGACGATATCAACCGCCCCAAAGTAAAGTCTTCGACGTAGCGTTCGAGCGGATAAATGTCTTCGATCTGCCGGTATTTGCGCTGGAAGTTGTAATTGGATAGGACTACGTCCCGCGGGTCACGGACGATGTATATGACTTTCGGGTATCGATGGTCGAAATACTGATGGGTCTTGATGATTCGCGGGCGTGGTGTGCGTTTCAGCGCGCGGCTGGATTGCGAGGATGTATCCGGAATGAGCTTTTCAATGTTGGCGAAACTGACGTCCCGATCCGGATAGACAAGATTGGCAATCAGGAAGCGCGTCCAAGTGTTACCGGACCGCGGGTATGACACCAGAAAAGTGTCGTCTTTAAACACCCCGAAATTGCGTTCGGCATGGTCAGTGCCCAGCACGTACCGCACTACTGTCTTCAGTCCGTAAATCATAGATGAGTTGCCCTGCGGCTATGGCGGTCAACTGGAGGCGTGCGGCCCGCCATCCGGTCCCGATGTTTAGAAAAGCGCGGAGCGGCGGTTTCTCAGCGTCTGCTAAGGTTGATGCAATTCCGCCAGCTGTTTTTTTACTTCGCCCGCATCGCTGTAGTCGGGCTTGATTTTCAGCACACGCTCCAGCTGTTGCCGCGCCAGGCTTACCTGATCGGTTTTGGCATACGCCATCCCCAGGTGGTAGTGGACCGTGGGATCTTCTGCAGCTTTATTCTTTTCCGAGATCTTCAGCGCCTCCTGGAACAGATCGATCGCAGATTTGTACGCGCCCTTTTGATACAACACCCAACCCAGAGTGTCAGCGGCGTTGGGCGAATCCGGCATGCCGCGGCGCGCAGTCTGGGCCAGCGACAGGGCAACATCGACATTGCCGCCAGACTGCAGCATTACGTATGCCAGGTTGTTCGAGGCCAGCGGATTTTCGGGCTTTATTTCCAGCGCTTTCTGATACGCGGCTTTTGCCTTCTCCCAATCGTGCTTGGATTCGTAGAGTTCGCCAATAAGAATGTAAAAGCTGGCTTCACGGGGATTGTCCTTCAGCGAATTCTGATAGGTGGCGATTGCCTGGTCCGATGCCCCTTTGGAAACCTGGACTTGTCCCAGTTTCAGTAATGCGTCGGAGTTGTTCTTGTCCAACTCGGCCGCTTTTTTGAGCGCGGTTTCGGCGCCATTCAAATCCTTTACGCTGTCATACAAGACAGTACCCAACAGATCGTAGAAAGCACTGCTGTTTGGCATCTTGGCGATCTGTGCATTGGCAGCAGCCACCGCTTTGGCAGGCTGTTTTTCAGCCAAATATGTATTCATTAGCCCGGCCAGCGCATCCGCGGAACTGGGATCGTGGTCCAAACCCTGTTGATAGAATTTTTGCGCTTCCGCATATTGTTTCTGCGCCAGCCGCAAATTGCCCATCTGCACATATCCCGCCGCGCTCTGCGGCGCGACATCAATGGCTTTATGGATGTCTTCCTCGGCTTTGGAGTATTCCTGGCGCTTGATGTAGGAAACAGCGCGCAGAGCATATCCGTCGGGCGATCCCGGCTGAAGCTGGATGACCTGAGTGGCAGTCTGCTCCAGTGCGTTCATATCATTTTTGCGCAGGGCTACCGAAGCCAGGGCCCGCTGGGCGTCCGCGAGGTCCGGCCGCAATCGCGCCGCCTCAGTCCATTCGCTTTCCGCGCGCGCCAGATTTCCCAGCTGGTCAAAGGCTATTCCTAAATGGTAGTGGGCCACGCCGTTTTCGGGATCATTCTTAATGGCGGTTTGCAAAGTTTCTGCGGCATCATTAGCGTGCCCATCCCGAATCTGGATCTGGCCCCGATATACCAGCCCTTCCGCATCGTTGGGATTTGATTTCAGAATCTCGTCGTTAAGCTTTCGCGCCTCATCCAGCCGGTTCTTCAGAATCAGCAGCTGCACATAGTTCTTGCGAACTTGGGGGTCCTTGGGATGGTCATGGTAGAGCGAAGAGTATTCCTCGGTGGCATGGTCCAGATCGCCGGTGGCAAAGTAGAAATCGCCAAGCATCCGGTATCCAACCGAGTTCGAGGGGAAGTCGCTCTTAACCTGCCGCAGGAAGGTCTCTGCTTCCGCTTTCCTGCCCTGAACCATGTACAGCCGCGCCAATCCTTCCCGGGGGCGCGTATCGGCTGGATCAACCTGCATGGCAAGCCGGAATTGTTGTTCGGCCTCAGGGAAACGGCTGCGCGATTGGTAGAAACTTCCCAGCGCCAGCAGCGCACTCGCGGATTTAGGATTAAGCTCAACCGCTTTCTTGAAGTTTGCCTCGGCCGCATCTGGTTGACCTTGCCGTAATTGCAGCATTCCCAGATTCAAATACGCTTCCCAGCGGTCGGGAGCCAGAGCAATCGCCTTCTGCATCTCTTTCACGGACGCAGGCAAATCGTCTTGTGCCGAATACAGATTGGCCACCGCCACGTGCACCTGCGGATCGTTGGGTTGCTTGGATAATAAAAGGTCGGTGTGTTCCTGCGCCTGTTTCAGATCGCGGGCTGCGATCAGCAGGTTGGCCATATCGATGTGGGCGGGATAATTGTCAGGCTGTATCTCGATGGTGCGGGACAATTCTTCGTACGCGCGCCTGGCGTCCCCCAAGTTCAGATAGGTCCGGGCCAGCTGATAATGGGCCTCCGCATATCGCGGATCTACCTGGACGGCATTGCTGAACTGGATCGCAGCCTCGCGATACTTGTTCTTCTCGTAATACCGCTGGCCGCTCTCAAAGTATTTTTGCTTGCGGACATTGGGGTCCTTGGAACATCCTGACAGAAATAAAGTTATTAGTCCCAGTGCTACAACCAGACCGCGTAACGAACTGTGCCTCATAACTGGCTCCCATGGTGGCCGCTTGCGCGGCCGGTAATGCTCCGATGATGACTTTTGTAAGGTACTGCTAATCCTCTGCTGCCGAAAGTTACCCGGGTCACCCGTTAATGGGGCGGAGTATTCCATCCCTGCGCCGTCGACCCACCAAAAACACGATCACCGCGGGACATATTGATCAATTACCGAAACCACATTAGCAGCCAGCGAGAGCAGGCGCGATTGCGCATGGTCAACCGTCTCGCCGCTGTCCAGCGGTGTGACCACGCGGATAAGTGAGCCATCGCTGCGGTTAAGCCGGATTGCATCCCGCACCAGATAATATTTTGCCCAATATTCACTGGCCACGGCACGATCATGGGCCCAGTACCAGTAGAGCACGAGTTGCCGCTCTTGACCTTTGGCGATGACGTAGCGATTGACAATAAATTCGGGCCGTCCCGGAAATGAAACTGGGATCCGGCTGGATTCCACCGGAGACCAACCCGCTCCGGGTAGGCAGTTTTTCGGAGAGTGGATTGTGTCCCCCGCCCGCTGGCTGGGAAAATAAGCGAGAAAAAGGGTCACATCAGGTTCAATAACCCCCTCCTTACGGAAGGCGCGCAGAAGAAAGTCTCCCGGCCCGAGAACCTCCAGTACATCCTGCGAGATCGGAATATCAATACTGGTCCAGTCACCCAGGTCCCGGGGAAACGAGGCCAGCGTTTGGCGCTGCGGGAATACCTCATTACGGCTCCGCCCATGAAGGAATACTGCAGCCGCCAGTAATAATGTTGCTGCCAGCACAAAGCGGACATGCGAGCTCAAGGCCGCACCTCCTCTATAGCTGCGGCCGTTCCCCCAAGCAGCAGCTTGTGCAGCAGAAACAACATTACCAATGAAACGACGAAAATGAGCCAGCCAGAAAACAGATGGAAAAAGCCTTCCGCTTTGTTGGGATCCCAGTACTGCACCAGCAAGCCGGTTCCAACAATGCGCAGGCTGTTAGCCATCACCGCGATGGGAATCGACGCCAGCGCCAGCACGACCCGCACCCAGATTCGCTTCTCCAGCAAATATCCGTAAATTAACGCCAGGGTTACCAGCGAAAGCAGCGAACGGATGCCGCTACAGGCCTCCGCCACCTCCAGGGCCATGGCTGGAAGATTGATTACGTTTCCCTCGCGCAAGACGGGAACTCCCGCGAGGGGCAGCGTGGCAGCGGCAAATTTTGATGCTAGTAACTGTAGTGGAAATGTGATCTGGTTAAAAATAATGTTTGGCAAAGGAATCATCAGCAGCAGGAACGCCCAGGGAAGCAGCACTGCCTTAAAAAATTTCCATCCCAAGAAAAAGATGACCATGCCGGCTATCAGCACTAAAAGCGAGACTCGCGATAAAAAAAGCTCCGCGCCAAGCACTCCGACCACCAGGACACAAAGGGACAATGCGATGATCGGCAGTCCCCAGGCCGAGGGTGCCCGAACCACCTTCGCCAGCCGTTCCCGTTCCTTCCACAGGACAAACAACGAAAAAGCCGGCACGAAGAATCCATGAGAAAAATCTGGATTCTTCCACCACTGCGCCCCCAATTGCGCCAGGATTGAGAAATACAGCCACCCGGTGATCAAGATCAGCCCAGCGCCCTGCCACCACTCATAATGGTGGGATTCTGGCCCGAGCCGGGGCTGCGCCGGCGGCGCGAGTTGCGCGACGAGTGTCATGGGCAAATCACTACGATTAAAGCGCTTAGACTTAGATACGAGAATATGCGAACTGTGCTTTCGGCGCAATTGATGCTTCAGCCCTAAGGTAACCCCCCAGTTTTCCTCAGACCCGAGCCGGGGCGGGAAGCCGGTCCCGTGCGGGAACTAAAGTTACGTCCGCCTCTTCAGTCAGAGTGAGAAAAAAGTTTCTCTTTTGTTCCCATTCGTGTAACTTAATGAGACAGTGTTCAATCGCTCGCTCCTCCGCGTAAGTGATTGAAAATAGCTGAGAATCAGGACTAATAGGCCGGCATATTTAAAATAAAGATTGGCACCATCCGTGCATCCAGTGATGCACCGGCAGCGCCTATTTTTGACCCTGATTCGCCAAAAGTCCGGTTTCTCTGCTGCCGACGACGAACGACCTTATGCCCCGAATGGCTGCAGCTCAGGAATTCACGATGCCTCACTCGCTATTTGTAGCGGGCGTTAGTCCCAGCATGCGGGCGGTGGAGGTGGCCATCGGGGAGTTATCGCAAGGCGAGGTACCGGTGCTGGTGCTGGGCGAACCGGGGTCCGGCAAACGAACTGTCGCTAGGCGCATCCACGAAACCTCCGCGCGCGTCGGAGAAGACTTTTGTGTGGTCGACTGCGGCGAACTAAGGCCGGAAGATTTCGCGCCAGCCAGGGCAGGTCAGGTTTTCCGCTCCGGAACCTTATTCCTTAAAGAGATCGCCGAACTGGATGCCAGTTGCCAGCTGGCGATGATGCGAACCTTCTTCCACCGCGATGGACCGCAGGAAGCAGGCAAATGGGCCGCCGCGAGACTTATTTGCGGCAGTGCGCGTGACCTCGAGTCCGAAGTCCGTTCCCAAAATTTTCGCGAAGATTTGTATTACAGAATCAGCGGGGTGTGCCTGCGTTTGCCTCCGCTGCGGCAACGTAAAGAGGACCTGAGCGGCTTGATCAAGTTTTTCCTGGCAAGATACGCGGAGGAATTCCACCGCCCCATCCCTCTGTTAAGCGAGCAAACACTACAGCTGTTTGAAAATTACTCCTGGCCGGGGAATCTGCGAGAATTGGAAGATGCTGCGCGAGCGATCGTGGCGTTGGGCAATGAGTCGATCGCGATGGGAGGGCTGCGCCAAAGACTGCTGGGGGCGGACGCCGGGATCAGCAGGAGTAAAAATAATGGCGACAAGGTATCCCTCAAGCAGGCATCCCGTGCCGCCTCCCGCGAGGCCGAGAGGGAATTGATTCTAAAAGCGCTCAACCGGACGCGATGGAACCGGCGGCGCGCAGCGGAAGACTTGCAGATCAGCTATAAGGCGCTGCTCTACAAGCTGAAGCAAATTGGCTGTGGGTGTGAGGCTTCCTAGCCGAAGGAGACACGATGAGAAAGACCCTTAGTTCGATCGTAATGCTGATGATGATCGCTGCCACTCCCCTCGGGATTTCCGCGCAAACCGCCTCCCCGTCAAGCGACGCCGCCGCGGCCAAGGACGCGCCGGCTGCAGTGCCCATGTCGGCTGCGGGGCCCAGTTACGTCATAGGCCCCGAAGATACACTCCATATCTCAGTGTGGAAAGAAACTGAGCTCACCAACACCCTGCCGGTACGTCCCGACGGCAAGATCTCCATGCCCCTGCTCAACGATGTTCAAGCAGCCGGCTTGACCCCCATGGAATTGGCCGAATCGATTACTGAAAGGTTGAAAAAATATGTGGCCGACCCGCGGGTCACCGTGGTCGTCACCGCCATGAACAGTCAGCGCTACTTTGTGACTGGCGAGGTGCTGCATACCGGTGCAGCGGTCCTGCTGCCGAATATGACCGTGCTCCAGGCTTTGGCCACTGCGGGATTTACGCAATTTGCTAATACGAAGGGGATTTATGTCCTGCGGACGGTCAACGGCGCCCAGCAGAAAATACCGGTCAACTACCGCCGCCTGGTAAAGGGAGAAGCCATGAATCAGAACATTGTTTTGAAACCTGGGGATACGATTGTCGTCCCGTAATGGATACCCCAAGGCCAGGCAAAAACGACCGCGCGAATGACAACGCCACAGAATATGCCACGGACTATGAAAGAGAACGCCTAATGAAGATCCGGCAATCCATTTGCGTCATCGCTTTTTGCGCGCTCATAACGACGATCGGCTGGGCGCAGAGTGATAGCGCCCCGCAAGGCGATGCCGCGCAACCGGGCCCGATTGCGCCGCAAAGCGACTCCCCGCAGGCGGAGACCACCGCGCCCCCCGCCGCGCCGGCTATAGGCCAGGACAATCCTCCGCCCGCCCCAGCGGATAACCCGCCAATTTCCGGGCTGGATCAACCCTCGCTTGAGCCGCAGGTCCCGGTGCGCAGTTTTCTGCAGCCCGGCGCGCGTGTAAGCGAGGCAGTGGACTCGAACGTAGGCGGAACCCTCGGCAACTCTTCGACCAGCAGTGTGACCCGGGCGCTGGGGACCCTGCTGCTGCAAAGGTTCTGGAACCGCTATGAAACCGTCGTCGGCTTTGCCGGCGGTGGTGCTTTCTATACTCGCCACGCCAAAACCTTCTCGCAGATAGAGCAGCTTGAGGCGGAACAGAAAATGAACTGGCGCACTGGAGCGCTCGCGGTGCGTGACGCTTTCAGTTACCTGCCTGAAGGCGCCTTCGGTGCCGGCTCCTTTGGCGGCGAAGGCGGGTTAGGTGGAGTGGGAAATGGCGGCGGCATAACCGGTGCCGGAGAAGGATTTTTTGGTCCCGGCCAGTTTGCTTCTCTGGGCCAGGCCCCTCGCATCACCAATGTCGCGATCATGGACGTTGTCCAGAGCCTGTCCCCGCGCACCTCTGTCACCCTAACCGGTGCTTACGGTTTAGTGCATTACACCGACGGTACGGCCTTGGTGAACGGGATATCCCTGCTGGACAGCCGCCAGACCAGTGCGCAGGCCGGTTACAACTATCAACTTAATCGCAAAGATCAGATCGCGTTGGTTTACGGCTTCCAGGAATTCCGCTATCCCGGGCCGGTGGGCAGCAGCTTCACCACCCAGCTGGTAAACGCGCTCTACGGACACAGAATTTCCGGCCGCCTGGACTTTGTCATTGGCGGCGGCCCGCAATTCATCGAAACCAAAAGCTTCTTTTCCGGCTCTACAAGACAGATCTCCGGCAGTGGACGGGTTTCGCTACGGTACAAATTTCCCCAGACCCAGATGGATCTGACCTATTTTCGCTACACCACCAGCGGTTCCGGATTTTTTGCAGGCGCAACCACCGACCTGGCGCGCATAAGTGCCTCCCGGCCTATTGCCCGGCGCTGGACGGCAATGGCCGATATCGGTTACGCCCATAGTTCGCGTCTGGGGTTCAGTATATTTGGGGTTCCGGCGCAGTCCGACAGCTACGTTTATGCCGGCGGCTCAGTGAAACGGCAGCTGGGCCGGGACTTCAGCGCCTTTCTCTCGTATCAATTCAATGACCTCTGGTTTGATCAGTCTTTTTGCGCGCAATCCGCCACGGGATGCAGCCGGACTTCGCAACGCAGCGTTGCGCTTATTGGCTTGGATTGGCATCCGCATGCGATTCGGCTCGATTAATTATGTGGCCATCTGACGGTGGCCGGAACGGGAAACACAGATGATAGAAAATCGGGAATTAGGTCTTGACGATTATCTGGCAATGCTGCGCCGGCGGCTGAAAACCATTCTTATACCGGCGCTGGTGGCGCCTCTGGCGGGATTCGCAGTTTCTTTGGCATTCCCTCCGCGCTATACCTCGCAGTCCGCAGTCCTGGTAGAGGTGCAGAAGGTCCCGGAAGGCTATGTAAAGCCTGTAATAACCGAGGACATCAGCCAGCGTATCACCACCATTTTGGAGCAGGTTTTCACCCGGAACCGGTTACAGCCGTTAATCGACCGCCTCGGTCTCGCGAAAAACGGGCAGAGTGTGGACGACGTGATTGAGCAAATGCACAACAATTTTTCCTATGAGCCGGTGGTTTCGGGTGTGCAGACCGCGGGGGCGCCCCGGCATAGACCGGGGGAAAGCGATATCCCCGGATTTTATGTCAATTACACCGCGCCCGACCCGCGTCAGGCGCAACAGATCTGCGGCGAGCTGACATCCATGATCATCGCGGAAAATCTCAAATCCCGCGAACAGGTGGCCCAAAGCACCACTGATTTCCTGTCCCGGCAGCTGGATGAAGCCAAGCGCGCCCTCGACAGCCAGGACAGTAAGCTGGCCGCCTTCAAGACCAAATACATGGGTCAGCTTCCCGGCGACGAAGACAATAATCTGAAGCTGCTGATGGCGATGAACTCGCAGCTGGATGCCAACACCCAGAGCTTGAACCGTGCGCAGCAGGACAAGGCGTACGCCGAATCTTTGCTGGCCCAGCAACTGGCCACGTGGAAGTCTTCTCAAAACGCAAATAATCCCGTGACCCTCCAACAGCAATTGGCGACTTTGCAGACTGAGTTGATCACCCTGCAGTCGCGCTATACCGACGATTATCCCGATGTGGTGAAGACCAAGAACGATATCGCGGAGGTCAAGAAAAGACTCGCAGATATGAACGCGAATCCCGCCCCCGCAACCGACACCAGCGACAAAAACGCCGCCACTGAGCCTCCGGAGCTGCGCCAGTTGCGCCTGCAAATTCACCAGTATGACCAGGCCATCGCCCAGGCTACGCGCGAGCAAAAGAGGCTGCAGGACCAGATACGTTCCTACCAGGGCCGGGTGGCACTCAGCCCCGGCGTGGAGGAGCAGTACAAGCTCCTGACCCGCGATTATGAGACCGCGCAGAAGTTCTACAACGACCTGCTGGCTAAGAAAAGCGAGTCGCAAATGCAGACCGATCTGGAGCGCCGCGAGCAGGGTGAGCAGATGCGCCTGATTAACCCCGCCAACCTTCCCGATACTCCAAGTTTCCCCAACCGCCTGCTGTTTGCCGCCGGCGGCCTGGGCGGCGGCTTTGTAGTGGGGGTGGCTCTGGCCTTGTGGGGAGAACTTCGAGATAAATCGATCCGCAATGAACAGGATGTTACCGCCGCGCTTGATCTTCCAACCCTCATTTCAGTTCCGTGGATTGGCAGTGACGCCGGTGACCGCAGCAGTGATGGAAGACTGCATGGCCGGACTAAGCCGCCGGCTGAAGAGAAACCAGAAACGGTAGAGGTCTAACAATTTATGTACAAAGAATTTTTCGGACTGCGGGCCAATCCGTTCAACGTCAATCCCGACCCGCGCTA
>JAFAWN010000248.1 GCA_019241735.1 Terriglobales bacterium | reverse complement strand
GGAGACATTTCGGTGAAGCTCAAGCGAAAACGCAGCCGGTCAATCGACGAGGTTATCGAAGATGCGCGGTCCAAAATTGCAGACCAACACCCGATCCTAGACGTCGAATTTATACAGGTTTTGCAGGACATGATCGGAGATCTGACCAGTACTCCGGAGCCGGTACAAGTAAAATTATTCTCCCAGGACCCCAAGCTGCTTCAGCAGTGGGCTCCCCGCGTGGCAGACGCCATTCACAAGGTCCCCGGCGCAGTGGACGTCTTGAACGGGATTGATAACACCATCAGCGGGCCGGCAGTAAACTTTCAAATTGATCCCAGCGTTGCCGCGCGCGCCGGTTTCACTGCGGAGGAGATTGCCGTGGATGCATCGGCAATAATCTCCGGCGAACCAGCGGCGGCTCCGGTCATCAACAACGACCGCGTCTATACGGTTCGGGTCCGTTTTCCAGAATCAAACCGGGTCTCGCTGGAGGCCATCCGCAACACCCTGCTCACCAGTTCGACAGGGAAAACCGCTACCCTCGGTTCACTGGCCACGATTATCGAGTTACCGCCGCAAACCGAGATACGCCGGGAAAATCTTCAGCGCAACGTGGCAGTCACGTCACGCCTTGAAGGCACTGACCTGGGCACGGGAATGGATGCGGTGATGAAGGCGGTAGATAGCGTTCATCTTCCGCGCAGCATAAAGGTCGAGTATGGAGGAACGTATCAGGAGCAGCAAAAATCGTTTCGCGACCTGATCCTCGTGCTGATCCTGGCGATCGTATTAGTATTCGTCGTCCTGTTATTCGAGTTCGGAAATTTTGCAGCCCCTCTAGCCATTCTGGCCTCTGCAGTGCTTTCTACTTCGGGAGTTTTCATCGCCCTGGTAGTTACCGGGACCACGTTCAACGTATCGTCTTTTATGGGGATGATCATGGTCATCGGGATTGTGGCCAAGAACGGGATTCTGCTTCTCGATGCAGACGATAGGCTACGTGCTCACGGGTTTTCAGCGCAGGATGCAATGCTTCAAGCCAGCCGCCGCCGTTTGCGACCGATTGTTATGACGGCACTGGCGACAGTTGCAGGGATGCTTCCACTGGCATTCGCCATCGGAGCAGGGGCACAGATGTTGCAACCTCTGGCGATCGCTGTCATCGGCGGGGTCATAGTCTCCATGTTCTTGTCGCTCATCATTACCCCATCGATTCATTACTTTTTACGTCTCGGGGAAGCATCCACCGTGCACGACGGGGAGAGAGTACCGGCAGCCGTGGCCTAGCCGGATTATTACCGCGATTGTCACCGGTTGCCTTTACACGATTTCGCGCATGGCTGTTAGGTTTTAGTGTCTCTTTGGGTTGGCTGATCTTCGGTTAGCTTATGTGCTACCTCAGTTTGGCCGATCTGATGATTCGCCATTTTTTCCAAAGTACGGGCAAGAGCTGAGTGGTCCTGCCTACCCCCGCCATCAGCTACGCAAGCGTTGAACAGTTGTTGCGCCGTCGCAGTGTTGGGCAGACTCACCCCCAGGGTGCGCGCGCCATTCAGCGCGAGGTTCAGATCTTTCTGGTGCAGTTCGACGCGAAAGCCCGGCTCGAATGCGCGGTCTATCATGCGCTGGCCATGCAATTCCAGTACGCGCGAGGACGCAAATCCTCCCATCAGCGCCTGCCTGACCTTAGATACATCAACACCGGACTTAGAGGCAAAGACAAATGCTTCGGCCACAGCTTCTATGGCCAGCGCTACAATGATTTGATTCGCGATTTTGCAGGTTTGGCCGGCGCCGTTGCTGCCTATGAGGGTGACGTTTTTACCCATGAGTGCAAAGATCGGCTTTAACTTGTTATAGGAAGTCTGGGAACCTCCGACCATAATCGTCAGAGTGCCGTTCTTTGCTCCCACATCGCCGCCGGAGACGGGAGCGTCAAGATATTCACATTGCAGTTCGCGGATCCGCGCCGCGAAGCGCTTGGTTTCAATGGGCGATATGGAGCTCATGTCCACAACTATTTTCCCGGGCGTTAAAGCCGTAGCAACGCCGTTCTCAGCGAACAAGACTTTTTCTACGTCCGGAGTGTCGGGAACCATCATGATAATGATCTCCGCCTGGCGTGCCGCGTCCGATGCGGACTTGCAGACGTGCCCACCTTGCGCAGCGAGATCGGCTGGGACGCCGCTTCTACTGTGCAAGTAGAGTTGATGACCACCTCTAAGCAGATTCAGCGCCATCGGCGCGCCCATGATCCCTAGACCGATAAAGGCTATTTTGCTCATGTGTTGAACTCCGAACTTTGTTTTTGTGCTTTGTTGTCGCAGCCCAGGTGTTTCGCTCAATTGGCGAACTATAGAGAACCGCGCAGCAGCAACAACAATAAGCTAAATTCAAATCATGCGGATGCGAAGTGATGACGTGAACGGGAGTGCGCGTTGGGGCGACACACCGAGTGGTTAAGCGGATCCGATCAGCGGCGCCGGAAATGATAGGTCAGAGAAGCGCTGACATACGACTTCAGCGGAAAGCCGGTAATCCGCTCGAATGGGGCAGCTTCGCCGGGAAGCGCAAGGTTTTCCAGGGTCTGACCCCCGTATCCGCTGGCGATAAAAAAATTGACTCCAACATCGACGCCACTAGAAGCAAATGGCCGGATAAAGGCGCCGCGAAATTCACGAACTGGAACGGCAGTGAACCCGTCTCCCAGCGGCTTCTCGCCTACCTCCTCGTACTCGCCACGGGCAACCAGATGAAACGGCAGTTTGTCGATGGTGCCCAGGACATCCCAGATTTGACGGGGAGCTTCCGGAGTGGGTAGGCCGGTGACGCGATCGCGCGCGTCGGCTTTCGAGAACAGGCCTTGCAGGAAGCCGTACTTGAAGTTATGCCGGGCGGTCACGGTTAAATATTTGACGATTCCCGGGCCTTCGTCTTGCTGCAACCCGGTGTCATTCGAAATACGGGCGAGTTGCTGCGCGGTGGTCACATGGGCCAGGGTCAACCTGAACTCGGTTTTCGCAATAGTCTTGCTGGCGACCAACTGATAAGCGCGCGCCTTGGCCACGACCGTCCCGCCAGAAATCGCAGTGGTGCCGATCCGTGGATCCTCGATGTGAAATGCCTGCCCGTAGCTCAATGAAATAGTCGGCAGGTAGGAGACAGCTTCCGGCGGCAAGAACGTCAATGTCCCCTTCGGGGAGCTGATTGGCGCGCTTCGGTTAAAGGATAAATCCGGTCGGAGCAGATCCTGATTGTTGACCGTAACTTCATCGAACCGGTAACCTGCGTTGTAATGCAGAAATGACAGAAGCCTGCCATCCAGAGCGGCAAAGGGGCTGTAGAAATTAATGGTCAGGTTATTTGAGGTGTCGGGGATAAAGAGGCCCGCGGAATCGACCTTGTCGAGGTTGAGGGCCCGGGGTGCATCCAGCCGCAAGTCAACACCGGCCAGGAAGGAGGCGACCTTGCTGAACTGGTCCGTATAGAGCACATTTTCTGAATTTACATTGCGATGTTCACTCTGCCTAATCAACCCATCACCGAAGTTCGGCCGCACGTCCAGGGTGTAGTAGCGATAGAATCCCGAAAACTGGAACTGGCGATGATCGGTAAGACGCCATACATCGTTGAGAATGAGCGCACCGTTCGAGGTTTCCTCATGTTGCCGCGCGTCAATAGTGTCCCCGGGAGTTGGCGCATCGATTGGGATTAGCCCAGGCTGAAAAGCAGTCCCGTAATATCCAATGCCGTAAACCGAAAGATCATGTTTGCCGAATGTAAGTACTTTTGAAATGTTTCCTTTGTATTGTTTGCGATGTTCCAATCGTTCGAGGAAGCCATTCCCATAGGAGATTTCTGCTCCCACCCAGAACCGATTCGAAGGATCTGAGGGGCTCCAACCCGTGACCAGGTTCAGATCGCGATGGTCTCCGGTGAGCCGGATGATGGGATCAATTCGGTCGCGCATCCCGAAGGTGATGGAGGAATTTACGGAGTTGTTGCCTTCCCGCACGTTAAAAGCAGCGCCATCAGTTTCCACACTTTCAATCGCGATAGGGATAATGATGTTGGGGTCGGCATAACCATTGCCGTGCGCGTTAGCAGGAAGGTTGTTGGGGAACAGATATCCGCCAACCTGGAAAAACATCGCTATAGGCTCTCCGTGATCTCCGGCTACGCCGGGAGCGAAATACTGCGGCGGCTTAACTCCCCCGGCCGGCGATTCGACCGGCATTCCGGGAATCGAGATTGGCATTCCTGGCCGCCCCGGATTTGCGTCAAGAGTCTCATCGCGAATCGTGACCCGTTGGGCGGGATCCGGCTCAAACACTCCGACATCGGATACCGCGGCGGTAACCGTCACCGACTCGTTTTGCGAGGCAACACTGGAAAAGTGCAAATCTTCTGTCTGCCGGCCGTCAGCCTCAACCTCAACCGTTCGCGTAAGAACTCCGAAACCCTGCGCCTCGGCGGTGAGTCGATACTCCCCGCCATCCAGATTAGAAAATCTGAAGCGCCCCTGTGCGTCCGTTTTGACCGTCCGTTCGGTTGAATCTGCCCTTCGCAAGAGGCGAATAGTGGCGTCGGCAAGGAGTTGATTCTGAGGGTCGGTGAGGCTGCCGGCAACTTCTGTCGCCGCTGCCGCCCACTGCCCCAAGACACAAACGCACAGCAGTAGCCAAACCGCGCTAAGGAGTCGCCTGGAGAAAGAGTAAATCACTGCGGTTAGCGCCGCCCCGTCTTTGCAAGTCTCGCGAGGATGACCCGAGCCTTATCCGAATCGGGGCTGTTCAATCCGACAGATTGTTTCAAGTAATGTTCCGCGGCGGCAGTGTCCCCTGACTTAAGAGCGATCTCGCCGGCATGCCGAAACAGCCGGGCATCCTGGATGCCGACCGCAAGTGCGGCTTCGATACTCTGGCGGGCTTCGGTGTCCCGGCCATTTACGTGCAGCGCCCAGGCGTAGGCGTCAAGCGTGTAGATATCCTTGCGCCACGCGTACTCCTGTTCTGCTATCGCCAAGGCTGTGGATGGCTGCTTCGCATCGTCCGCGTAATAAAAGATAAGTTCGTAATTTGAATTATTCTTCTTGGTTGATTCGGCGAGTGCTTTCGCTTCGAATGCGGCAAAGGTCTGCCTTTCTTCGCTTTCTCTTCCCATTAGTTGCAGGGTGTGCGCCAGCTCATAAAGATTTCCGGCGCCGGATAAGGACTGAGAACGCTTCTGAAATAAGGCGATTGCCTCTTCATAACGTTTCTGCGCAACCCGAACGCTGGCAAGATTCCCCACAGCCAGATCGTAGTTCGGGAAACTTGTCAGGGCTTGTTGCAAAAGCTTTTCGGCGGCGTCGATGTTTCCCGAAGCCAGCCGCAGGTGAGCCATTTGGGTCAGCAGCCAGGCGCGTTCTTCATTTTCCGTCGGCGCGGTTGACTCATACGCCAGTTGGAACAATTCGTACGAACCTTCGGAGTCTCCAAATAATTCCCGCAAATGCGCCGCATTAATCAAGGCTGGCAAGTTCCCGGGCCGGAGATTAAGCATCCATTGCGCTGCCGTTTCGGCATCCTTGTAATTACCGAGCTCCGCGTTCGCCTCCGTCAGCAGCCCATAGACCATGACATCATCCGGGACCTTCTTGTTCAGAGCAATGGCCAGATCCAGGCCCGCGGGATACTCGTGTTCGCCCAACAGAATCGCGACCTGTATTTTCTCAGCCTCGAAATTACCGGGAGCCAGGTCGAAAGATTTCTTTAACGCATTCTGCGCCTGTGCATAGTAGTTGGGGTCCGAAGTCTCGCGAGCACGGCGAACCAGCGCCGCGGCAAGAAGGTTGTAGCCGGCATTTTGCTCCGGCTTTTCCTTAATCTTCTTTTGCGCTTCCGTGATGCTTCGCTCCGCAGGAGACGGCCCAGAGCTATTGGCTGCTATTGGATTATTCTGCGCCCGAGTGAAGGTCGATATGGTTATCAATATCAGGGCAAGAAATCGATTCATAGCTGCCTCATCGCAGGAAGAATTTTAAAGCCGACGATAGGTGATAAAGAAAGTGGCCGCCACCTTTGCGGCAGCGGCCACGGAGTTCAGCAGGTTAATTAATCGGGCAAATATCGTTAGGTTGCCCGGTGCAGCCCTTCTGTCCCGGCCCGATGTGGTCGCTGTTGCGCCCACTGTTGGCCGGCATCAGGAACGGGAACGAATTGTTGTAGCCTTCGGGGTTGAGGTTGACGCCGTCTCCGAGTCGCGTCCCATACTTGGCCGGGTCGACCAGGATACCAGCCACCGCTCGAGCCGAGATGTCGAAGACATCGTCGATAGGGCGACGCCCATTAGGGTAGCCGGCCTTATCCCCAGCAATGAACCCTAACCGCTTTTGAGAGCCCACTGGAGTTGGCGGTATGCCCGTGTTGAGGCGCAAAAGATCAGCTATTGGGCCTTCGTCGTTGGGGCCGCAACCGGGGCAGATCGGGGCTTTGTATTTGACCAAGAGCAACAGATCGGTCCGAGGCGGAGGCGGGACTGGCACGCCCAGAGTGCTAAAGACAGTCGCCAGGACCGGGTTAAGGATAAACGGCGAAAACTGTTGGTCATTGGAAGGGTCACTCAGACTGAAGCGATCTTTGAAGCCGGTGCCAATGATCAATTCATTGATCAGCGAGTTTCCTTCGCGATTTACCTGCTGGAACGAACCATAAGTTTGCGGTTCCAATGGCGAGCGCCTCACGGTAAAACGGTGACGCGAGGTCGCGCCGTAGGATCCGATCACCGCTTGTTTATCGCCGACGGGATGTATTTTTCCGTCGACCGTCAGCATGGCGATCGGCACTTCCAGGACGATTGAGTTGACGTTAAAACCGGCGACCGCATCCGGAGCGTAGTTATGGGTGTCGTCGGCATCGATTGCAGGCGGCAGCACAGGGCCAATGCCCTTGCGGAAGTTGAGGGAATCAAAAGCTGCGCCCAGATCAATGAAGAAGGGGTCATCGGCGGTTCCGGCCCAAACCCTCATGCCGTTGCCAAGAGTGTAAATTCCCTGGTTGAACAGGGATTTGTAGTCTGGCATCGTCCTGGGACCAACGTTGGAAGGCACCGCGTAGAGCGTCTGTCCGTTAGAGAGGCTCGTAGCCTGACCATTCTTTACCATGGTTACGTCGTAGGTCTGGCTGAGGCTAAGGCCCTCAGATCCAGGACCATCCAGGGCCGTAATTGGCGGGATTCCAGCAATGCCTCCGACATAGCCAGTAAACAATTTGGGGTCTCGAATCTTC
>JAFAWN010000062.1 GCA_019241735.1 Terriglobales bacterium | reverse complement strand
ATCGGGATATCGTAGATGTCAATATCTTGTTTGCGGATCAGGTCGAGCAAGAGATCGAGCGGGCCCTGATAGATTTCGCCGACGGTGACCGCAAAGGCGAAATCATTTTCTTCAGACTTATGGCGAACGAGTTGCGGCGATGCCAGCGTTGCTGTGGCAGTATCGCTTTCCCGCGAGACAATCTTTAATCCTTCTGCCATGTCTGATTCCTAACGACCGGCCCCATCCGCATCAGGGCGTTCATATTCGAGCGACATTCCCATCGCCTGGCGCACATGGTCCATGGTCGAGCTGGCAATTTTCCGCGCCCGGGCTGAGCCCGCTTCCAGAATATCCCAAGCCAGCCGCGGATTGTCTTCGTATTTTTTTCTTCGCTCTTGCATGGGTGAAAGAATGCTCACCAGCGCGTCGGCCGCCCAGCCCTTGCACTCAATGCATCCGATGCCGGCGGAGCGGCAGCCTTCATACACGCGCAACATGGTGTCGCCATCGCTGAAAATTTTGTGCAAGTCTCCGACTGGACAGACGTCAGGTTCCCCGGGATCCGTCCGGCGCACCCGCGCCGGGTCGGTCACCATAGTCTTCAATTTTTGCCGGACCGCCGGCTCCGGGTCCGTCAGCAGGATGGTGTTGCCGTACGATTTCGACATCTTGCGGCCATCGGTGCCCGGAAGTTTGGGTGCATGGGTAAGCAGCGGCTGCGGCTCGGGGAAGATTGGGGAATGCGCATCCGCATAAAACATGTTGAAACGCCTTGCGATCTCGCGCGTCAGCTCGACGTGCGGCACTTGGTCTTCGCCCACCGGCACGACGTCGCCTTTGTAAATCAGGATATCGGCGGACTGCAAGACCGGATATCCGAGAAAGCCGTAGGTACCCAGATCTTTTTCTGCGATATTTTCCCGCTGCTCCTTATATGTCGGGACCCGCTCCAGCCAGCCCAGGGGGGTAATCATTGAGAGCAGTAAGTGCAATTCTGCATGTTGTGGAACGTGGGACTGAACGAACATGACGCAGCGCGCCGGATCGAGTCCTGCGGCCAGCCAGTCGAGCACGACTTCCATCGAGTTTTCTTTTATCTGTGCAGTTGCCGCGTAATCGGTCGTCAGAGCATGCCAGTCCGCCACAAAGAAAAAACATTCATACTGGTCCTGCATACGGACCCAGTTATCCAGCGCCCCTACAAAGTTTCCCAGGTGCAAGCGACCGGTGGGACGCATGCCGCTGAGCACGCGTTGACGTGGATTTACGCGGGAAGGCATCAGGCTGGCAGATCAGAACGGTGCTGCGGGTTGGGACTGTCTGCCGTCACTCGGATTTTCCGGGTGCAATCGACTTTACCTTGATGGGCTTCGCTGGGATACCACCAACTATGGTGAATGCCTCAACATTCTTCGACGCCACGCCCATCGATCCCACCATTCCATGCTCACCGACATTGACCCCACTGAGCACGGTGGCGTGGTATGTAATACGGGCTTTCGGGCCAATCTCGGTTTTGTGGTTGCTGACAATCATTCCATCGTTCAAATCGTGCGCATGCGAGTAGATGTTGGCATAATCTGAAACCGAACTTCCCTCGTGAATGATGATTTCGCCACGATCATCGAGCAGCACATACTTGTGGATAATGCAATTATCTTCGATAGTGAGGTTGTAGCCATACGAAACTTCAATCCCGTGAAAAAGTTTCACATTTTTTCCGCAGTGTTTGAAGACATGCCGCGCCAGCATGGCTCTTAGCCTGAATCCCAGCCAGTGATTCAATCCGAGCGGCGAGCGGTCGTACATCATCCAGAACCAAAGCAATGGCTTCCGGACCGCATATTTTGCCGCGTCCACGTCCCCGTAATATTCAGGCTCGAGGGTCGAATTGCGCGGATCAAAATTGTGGATTAATGACTGTTCCGCCAGCGAGACATCGGCGTCGGGATCACTGTAGCGGCGCCCCAGATAAATCTCATGGAGCGCCTCGCGGACTACATTGCTGCGGTGCCCGGCATCAGGATTGGCAAACTCGCGGTCAAGGGAGTTAATCCATTCGAGAAAGTCCTTCTCAGCTTTTGCCGTCGGATTAAGGGGGCGATACTCGAATCGTGGCATTTCGCGTTGGGTGCGTTGTTGCGATGTTAGAACATACCATCCGTCCGGAAGAATGACTTCCGGGGAACAGTTAAAAAGATTGCCGAGGGCTATTTTTGCGTGAACGTAATTGTATGCCTTCCGACCACCGCGGAATCGATCCTATCCGGCAGCGCGAACCGGCTATTTAATCCCAGGTCCGGATAACGCGGCCGGAGATACTTGTCCACAAAAAGCTGCAGAAGCATACGCGGCAGCTCCACCCCATCCAGTGATGCGGAATCGACGTCAACAAACCCCTGTCCTCCAGCTCCGCGAGCGTGCGAAACCAGTCCCAGGTCATGCACACCGGTAAATACCGAAAGCAGCGGGTTGGATGAATTACGCCCTGATTTAAGCCGGTCGAAATCTACTCGAAGCGCGGCCGACACTACTCCGTTCTCTCCTGAAAACCTTACAGACTCAACTCCAGGGGGCAGTTTTACCCCGCCATACGCGAAGTAATCGTTAATCTCCTGTTCGGTAAACGTCACTGGCCTGGAATCAGGACGGGCAGCTTCACCGTTTTTGCCCAATCTTTGCAGTTTGGCTTGCGTCGTAGCGACGTTGCGCCCCGCCGGGCTTCTTTGCCCTGACACGTTCATGCAGAAAACGATCTGGGAGGCTGCCATTAAAATTGCGAGGTGGTTTTTCACGGCTTGAGTTGGGCCTCCGTTTCCACGTTAGGGTCAGATAATATTTTGGGCTGCGTCAATGTTCCTCGAATCGTGAACCGGCGTCCAACCGCCGGTTCGAGATTCACGTTCAGCATGTGACCGGGCCATACGTAGCCGCGGACCTGATAGAGCATCCCCGGAGCCTGCAACTTGCCGTCTTGAATCTCAAACTTGCTGTCGTGAAAAACTAACCGCCCGGTAAAGTGTCGGATATGTAGTGGTCCCAGCGTGGAAGGGAGCGTGAGGTGCGGTAATAATCCATCGCGCACGTCAACCACAAGGCTCGCGGAGGAGGATGCGTCCGTTTCGTTCGGCCCCGCCCCGGGGACGCGAAAGATGGCAGTAGCGGTGCCGAGGATCCAGCCGGCATCGGCGCTGGCCGGCAATTGCTCTAATGAGATCGAGCGCAGCACCCCTCTTCCGCTGTGAATTGGAGGCTTCGCTGTAAAGTCCACCTGCCAATCTGCTTCTGCGCTTCCGTGCAGAAATTCACCTTTCACCCGGGATAGCGTAAGGATCCCATGCGATAGAGAGGCTTAAGCGGAAACGCTATTCGCTGTGTACTTCCCTATAGTTAAACGGTCGGCGCTGAGCTTCCCCACC
>JAFAWN010000326.1 GCA_019241735.1 Terriglobales bacterium | reverse complement strand
TTATTGAAATAATTGCTGTAGGCGTCTTGCTTATTGCGAAAGTCAAACCAGGCGTGCGAAAACTGGTGAATGAACAGCGGCGCGTTGTAATTGGTGACGTATGTCAGCCCCTGATAGGTAAGGGTCGGCCGAACAATCTGGTCCCATGAACTCGCAGGAATTGGATTTGTCGGCGACCCGATCGCCAGCAGATACAACATCATCAGTTCGCAGTAAATGTCCCAGCGGCTGGGAAGAAAACCGTTCTCCGGCGTGCAGCCCTGAGAAAGCGTCACTCCGCCATTCAGCATCCATTGCCAGTTAACCCGCTGGTAAATTTGCGTTGCCAGATTTTGTATTTGCGAATTCTGGAAATATTGCCGGCAACTAAGCACGCCGCACATCAGAATCGCGGTATCGATGGATGACACCTCGGAATTCCACAGCCGCTGCCCGGTGTTCATATCAACCCAGTGATAGTAAAAACCGTTCACATTGGTCTGGCCGGCAAGGAACTTTAGAGTAGCCAGTACCCGCGTGTGAATGCTGGCGCTATCTTGGTAGCCGCGCTGATCGGCGATGCAGAGCGCAGTGAGACCAAAGCCTGTGGACGCGATGCTGGAAACGGTGCGGGTATCGTTTCCGGACGCCGTAGCACGGTCCTTTACTTGCCCGGTAACCGGACTCGCCTGCTCCCAGAAGAACAGGAAGCTTGCGCGTTCCAGATTATCCAGAAATTGATCGTCAGAAACTGCCGGGTTCTGATTGCTCGTCGACGAGTTAGAGGCGCCTCCGCCACAACCAAGATTGAGCAGTGAGGGCGCTATCACCGGGAAGGCGGCCGCAGCCTTCACCACAAGACGCACCATCTCGCGACGGTTCAACGGTGGTTTCCAATCCATAAATATCCGAGCCGGGTGGAGCTAGATTTTGGGGGGGGGCCATTTTCAATCATAAACTGGGCAACGGTATGGGGACAGAGCTCGACTAACCCCGATATGGGCTAATGGGAGTGCAAATTGTTGCGCTGCGTGCGTCACCGTTTGATAAACTGATTGATATACCTCGTAAGTGGCTGTCTAATTGCGACTTCCTGCGTACTGACGAGGTCGCAGAATGGCCGGTCTATTGCTGATATGGTCGGGGTTGGGGCCGGAACTTTCTCCCGCTTTGGGGTTCATCCATAGGGGCCCAGCCCAAGGCGCCGGCGATCTCAGGCCGGCAAAATGTCATCCAACAGAAACACGCGGGACGCTCAAGATTTTTTCTATGAATGGTCAATTGACACGAAGTGATTTGTTTCTAACGCTTCCCGAGCGCCGGGCTCCGTGGATAGAATTTGTGGGCAGCCTGGGATTTGAGAGCCTGGCTTTACTCGTGATCTTTTGGGTCGGTCTGATGCATCCCCAAGTTCTTGTCCCCGTACATCCGAATTACACGACGGTCGAGTTAGTCGATCCTCCGGTTTCGATCAACCGTCAGCCTGCGCCCGTCCGGGTTATCCAGCCTCCAAGGATTGCGGAAGTAAAGCCGGAGGCTCTGAAGTTGCCCCCCGAAACAAAGCTCAAACCTGAGATAAAGGAACCGACGCCTGCTCCGCCGAAAATAGAGGCACTCAGCAAACCTGCTCCGCTGGAGCCAAAAGCTCCGGTAATTCCACGGCAACTGGTAAAAACCAACGTGTTTTCGACCGGCAGTTCAGCGACGCCAACTATTGCCCGGGCCCCACAGCAGGTGCAGACCGGGGGATTTGGTGATCCCAACGGCCTGCCTGCCAGGGAAACTAACGGCAAGCCGGTTAATATTGCTGCGTTGGGGTCTTACGATCTGCCGGCAGGCGGTGGTTACGGGAATGGCACGGGAGGCAGTAATGGCGTTCGCGGCGTGGTTGCGAGCGCGGGATTCGGCAATGGTGTTGCCGTCGGTGATGGCAGCGGCCGCGCCAATGTAACCCGCGGCACCAGCGTGCGGCAAGGAGCTTTCGGAGACGCCGTTCCAGCAGCCGCTCAGCCCCGCGCGAAGGCAGTTGAAGCTGCGCCAAAACAGACGCCCGCCGAGATTATCTCCAAACCCACACCGGTTTATACCGCGGAGGCGCGAAAGCTGCGCATCGAGGGAGAGGTGCTGCTGGAGGTGGTTTTCGAGGGCGACGGGACCCTCCGCATTGTGCGAGTTGTGCGCGGGTTGGGTCACGGACTCGATGAGGCCGCGGTTCAGGCTGCCCAGCAAATCCGGTTCAAGCCGGCCTCGCGCAACGGTCAGCCCACCGATTCCACCGGAATCTTGCATATTGTTTTCCAGTTAGTGTGATAAAGCTGTCCACATCACATCCATAGGCTGGTTCGAAGATCTGCTCCGAAGGAAATGACGAAGGGACCTATGCGTAACGCTAAAGTTTCATCTCTGCTGCTTTTCGCAGCGATTGCGTTCTCGTGCCTCACGCGTGCCCAGGAACCAGCCGCTACCGAGGGAACCGCACCCCAAAGCAATCCTGAGCAGCCGCCCGCGCAAGTGGCCAATCCTCCAGCGCCCCAAAACAATCCTGAGCAGCCGCCCGCGCGAGCCGCCAGTTCTGAAGTCGCCAATCCTCCAGTCGCCAATCCTCCAGCCGCGAATCCTACAATCGCTCCTGGATCCTTTGATCAAGTCGTCGCCCGCATCGTCGAGCGGGAACACTTTTTCCTCGCCCAGATGCGCCACCTCCATCCGCTGGTTGAAACCTATATTCAGGATTTCAAGAATCAGCCCGCCGGCTCCGTGGTTCCAGTCAGCGATCACTACTTTCTCGGCCGTCTTGATTTGACCGAAGGCCCTCACGATAAGTCTTTCATCGGCCAGCCTGGATTTGGACGCCGGTTCGTCTCGAAACTGACAAGCCTGTATTCCATGAAGTTCCTTCCGCTGGGTTTCGCCCAAATGGTGGTGCTCGACAACAATTTCCAATCCAAGTATTACGACTTTACCTTCGTGCGGCGGGAGTTCCTGGGAGAAGTACGCTGCCTGGTGATCGATGTCCACCCGAAAAAAGACGCCGGCCGGGGCCGGTTCATAGGCAGAATTTGGGTGGAAGAACAGGACTACAACATCGTCCGGTTCAACGGAACTTATAGCTCAGATCAGCGCTACAGTTACTATTTGCATTTTGATAGCTGGCGGTTGAACCTCCGCCCCGGACTGTGGCTGCCTTCCTACATTTACAGTGAAGAATTAGACATGGTCTATCGCGAGCGTCAAAAGCTGAATTTTAAGGCGCAGACGCGGTTGTGGGGCTATGACCTCCATGCCATGGACCACAATCAGGAGTTTACCCAGATCGTAGTGGACTCTCCGCAGGACGTGCGCGATCAAAGTCAGGCAGCGCAGGATGCTTCGCCGGTTGAGAGCACTCGAAAATGGGTGACTGAAGCGGAACAGAATGCGGTCGACCGCCTGCAAAAAGTGGGCTTATTGGCGCCCGAGGGCGATGTCGACAAGGTGTTGCAAACCGTCGTCAACAACCTGATCGTGACCAATAATCTCGACATCCAGCCGGAGGTCCATACCCGGGTATTGTTGACGTCGCCTTTGGAATCCTTCACCATCGGACACACCATCGTCATCAGCCGCGGCATGCTGGATGTGCTACCGGATGAAGCGTCGCTGGCGATGGTCCTGGCCCACGAACTCGCTCACATCGTGCTGGGACATCATATAGACACCAAGTTTGCCTTCAATGACCGGCTCTTTTTCCCCGATGAAGATACTTTTGAGCGGCTCGATTTCGCCCGAAACTCGAAGGAAGAGGACGCGGCCGATGCAAGAGCTCTTCAGCTGCTCGCCAATTCCCCCTACAAAGATAAATTGTCCGATGCGGGCTTGTTTTTGAAGGCCTTGCAGGCTCGGGCACCCGAGCTGAAAAATCTAATCCGCCCGCACTTGGGAAATTCGTTGGCGAATGGCAAATCTACCCGCATGTCCGGGCTATTTACCGCGGCGCCTCAGCTCGAGCCGGGGAAGACTGACCAGATCGCCGCTTTGCCTCTGGGAGGCCGCGTAAAACTGGATCCCTGGAGCGACCGCGTGGAGTTGGTAAAGGCTAAACCAATCGCGCTGAATTCACCCGCGGAAAAAATGCCCTTCGAGGTAACGCCATTTTTCCCGTATCTCACACGCCTCCCCGCAAATGGTACGGAGAAAGTGACACAAAGTGCGCCGGCCAATCAGTAATTCATGGGATTTGGGCCTTGGGAAGGTGGGGAAGCAACCCTCGACTCGCTGCGTGGACAGTGAGTCGTTAAGGAGAAAATTCAGGCCTTACTGGATTGCGCTTCCTACAGACGAGAAAATGGTGTTAGCGTTCGTACCAATCAGCCGTACTGTGCCCACCACAATTACCAGAATCACTGCCAGCATAACTGCGTACTCAGCTATATCCTGGCCGCGCTCATCCGACCAGAGCTGATTCAATATCGTTTTCACGTTCCCTCCTCGTAGTTCTTTCAGCATTCAGCATTTCGAGAACTCAGCGTCACCCGGAAGCGACGCGCCGAGGGATGTCCTCACAATCCTTGTTCGGTACATAAATTCTAGTGTGGATTTTCGAGGCCGTGCAATAGCCCGGGAGTGATAGGTAATGGCACTAAAGTGTTACGTCTTTTAGACAATCACCTTCAGCGGCAGCGACTGATTTACCGCGAACAACGCCAGCTCCAGCCGGGTCGAGACTCCCAGCTTGTCGAATATGTTGGAGAGGTGGTGCTTGACCGTGTCTTCGCTGATTTTGAAATACTCTGCGATCTCTTTGTTCGAGTAACCAGCGACGACGGTAGATACTATCTCCAGCTCTCGCGGAGTAAGGCCGAACTTCTTCTGCCGCGCCTCATCGCCCGAGGATTGCACCAGGTTCTTGAGATACTGCACCAAATTTGAGACGCTCTCGCGTCCCACCCAATACTCGCCTGCCACCACAGTCTGAATGGCTTTCAACAGAAGCTGGGTGGCAGAATCTTTCAGCACCACCCCGCGCGCGCCGAGTTGCAACGCCTCGACGATCTGATTTTTTTCCGCCGCCGCGGTAAGCAGAATTACCCGCACCGGGTTCCCGCCGGCAGCGGAATTCATCTCCCGCAATGCCTCCAGGCCAGGATGGCGCGGCATAGCCAGATCCAGCAGCAAAATGTCGGGCTTGAGCTGACGCGCAAGTTTAACCGCCTCCGCGCCGTCGCAAGCTTCGCCGATGACCTTTACGTTGGCTTCCGATTCCAGAAGACGCCGCAGACCATCCCGGAAGATCGGATGGTCGTCGGCAATTACAATCCGGATGGTCTGAGATTTCTTGCTATCCATAAGCGGTCTCCCGCTGCCGCGGCACACTGATTTCCAGGCGGGTTCCCTGCCCGGGACTAGATTCTACCGTGAGTTCCCCCTCAATCAAACGCACCCGTTCGCCGATGACCGCCGGACCCTTTCCCAGGTTATCGAGTTGCGCCTGCGACAGCCTGCCGGCGAACGGGAATCCGGATCCATCATCTTCGATCATCAAGTTCCATGTGCCGTCACGTGACCCCAGCCGCACCAGCACATGGCGCGCTCCACTATGTTTGCGCACGTTCACCAGCGCCTCCTGCACAATGCGCGCCAGCTCGCGGCACACCGGCTGCGGCATGTCCAACTCCTGCACTTCGGCGAGGAAACGCGCCGAGATCCCAGTCTCCCGCTGGAACCTTTCCACCGTATCGGTGAGGAACGCCAGCAGCCTGCGGGAATCAAGATCCAGGGATTTCATCTGCTGCATCAACTCGCGAAGTTTCAGGACCTCCTCGCGCAGCAGCCCCTGAATGCGTCCTAACTCGTTGGTCATCGAGGGTATACCCGGCGAGGGCGCACCCGGAGACAATACCCCCGCGGCGGGTCCGTTCGCTCCCGACTGGCGGCGGAGAACGTCCACTTGCATCTCGACTGCAATCAGCGATTGCACTGCACCGTCATGTAACTCACGCGCAAACCGCGCCCGCTCCACCGCTCCGGCCCACAACCGCAGACGGCGCAGCAGATATACGTTGTAAACCGCGGGGCCAATCTGCCGCACTAATTCCTGCAGAAAACGGAGCTCTTCTTCGGTGTCTCCGGTCAGCGATGGGTCGAGGAGGAAAATTCGGCCGCGCCACTCCTTCCCAAACGTGAATGAGACCATCGCCAGGCTTCGAAATTCGTGCCTCCGTGCCAGCGGTTGCAGGAACTGGGTATCGATGTTGCGAACTCGAACGCCTTCTCGGTCCAGCCCAAGAATTCTGAATGAATGTCCGTTATTGTCTTGTGTCCTGAAAGCGCAGCAGGTGGACGCTTCACTCTCGCGCAAATAGATTCCGGCATCCGAGGGAGAAGGATCCAGCCACCGGAAGGCCAACGAACCTTCGTCAAGACGGCTCAGTTCCCCGGTATAAACACGATTGCTGCTGGTTTCCTGCGACGTTATTACCGCCTGCCTGGCGCCGTACAACCGCAACATTTCGCCGGTGATTTCCTGGAGCGTTCCGGTGAGTCCAACCTCCACCCGCACCCTCCCCAATACTCCGGCAATTACGGCCTTCTCCGCGCGCAACTGCTTTTCCTGTTCCGCCAGATAACCCAGCAACAGCCCCATCACCACCAGATAGATGGACCGCATGAAGAGATGGCGGGGCTCGAATCCGACAACGTCAACCTGCAGGATGGGCAGCCCGTGCCGCAGCATCGCTCCGTCCAGCCATGCCACCGCACCCAGGCGGATGGCGAGTGCTTCGATCCATAAAAGCACGACCGACGCGACCGCCGTCCCCAGGGTTTCCCAAAGCCCCCAGCGGTAGGCGGCCGCAGCCAGCACGAACACAAAGAACAGAAAAAATGGATTGCTTTGTCCGGTGGTGAATACTGAAATGAGTCCCGGCCAGATAATGTCCGCGCTGTGTACCAGCCAGCGGAACGAGGCAGTGGAGCGCTGCCGCCGGCGCAGCAGCAGCATAATGACAACACTCTGAGCAAAGTAAAAGGCCAAAAGCCCGGCGACCCAGGGTGAATTCTGGATTTCCCGCCGCTCCATTGAGACTGCAACCAGCGCGGCGACGGCAAGTAAAACCCGGGCGGTGGCCAGCCAGCGTTCGTTGCGGCGGATTTCCTCCGAAGTCATCGACGCCCGAAGCCGCCACAAAAAACGATGTCGTGGTAAAGGAAATTGCAAGCGAGTGTGCCGGGAAATGAACGCTCTTCTATTAAACAACATACGGGACTGGCAAGGGAAACCGGCTTGCTGTGAAGCCGAAATTTCGGCAATCGTAAATGTGTTACTGCAGTAACATGCCGCGCCCGGCACCACTCTCTAAAATTGCTATGCGATGCTCTCCACCCAATCAAAAGCCTGGATCGGGGCGGCCGTGGCCTTGGTTCTCGCTCAGGCTGTTGCCTCTTTGTTGCTGCATCCAGGTTTCACGCTATCTGCAATTACCGATATTGAGCAGTGCCTGCTCTTGCTTTCCGGCGCCCTTGCATTCCTCTGCAACGTTACAGCAACTCGCGGGCGGACCCGCCTGTTCTGGGCCCTGATGATGTTCGGAATTGCGCTGTGGCTCAGTTATCAGATGTTATGGACTTACTACGAAGTGGTTCTGCGTACTGACCTCCCAGATATCTTCGTCGGGGATGTCGTACTTTTCCTGCACCTGGT
>JAFAWN010000171.1 GCA_019241735.1 Terriglobales bacterium | reverse complement strand
GAATGGCAATTGCGCCGGCGTGGGTGCGGTAACTGGCACCAATCAAAATCTGAACATTGCCATAGCCATCGGCGAGGGTGCCTCTACGCTTAACTTGACCGGAACCGTTTCGGCGGATGGCAAGTCCATGAGTGGCACTTATAGCGACCTTGGAGGGGGCTGCAGCCTCGCACTCAGCGGCTCATGGTCTGCCTTCCAGGTGCCAGCATTGAGCGGCAACTTTACCGGTACGATATCGAACTCCTCCTATATGGCGCTGGCTACGGGTATGAACCCGGCAGCTCCGATTGCGGTTTCTGGAACTCTCTTGCAAGGCCCGAATATCGGCGCCAGCAACGCAACCATTACAGGCACAATCAATGCTTCCGGCTATCCTTGCTTTGCCACTGCAGCAATCACTGGGACCATCACCGGCGCCAGCGTGGTACTGTCGGTTTTCGGCTTTGACGGCACACAAATTGGCACTATCGGTTTACCGGGTGCACCCGCAATGGTTGTTAGCGACCCGTCCGGAACTTCTCTCGTCGGCACGAGTAACGTCAATGGATTAGCGCTGGGGTCGAATTCGGGGAGCGGGCCGTGCCCGGAATTGTTCGACCCCAATAACAACTTCGCGCCCGTCCAGTACGACAACGCTGATATCAAACTCACACTGCAATAACATTCCCACCAGCGGGAAGCGAAATCTCTTTCGCGCCGTTCTGTAAATTTCAGGGTTCGGAACCCGTCCGGATTAAAAGCTGAACTTCATCGCCATCTGCAACGTGCGCGGACGGTGGGCATTGACTGGGTGAAGGAATGAGCTTCCAGCCAGGCAACTTGGTCCCCCCTGGAAAGCGAAGCCGGCGGTGTTATTAGGGCCGGCATAGCAACTGATGACGTTGCTGCCGGTATTGCCGAGGTTGGAATCGTAGATGCGGAATTCGGTGTGGTTCATCACATTAAATGCTTCGACGCGGAACTCCAACTGCGTGCCTTCGTGCGGAACGAAGTGCTTGAGCAACGCCACGTCAAAATTTAACCGGCTGGGATTATTGAGGAAATTGCGGCCGGCATCGCCGAAGGTAAGGCCTCGCGGAGCGGCAAATGCGTTGGGATTCAGAAGTAATGGCCCAATGCTCTGCGAATTATTTCCTCCCACAGGTGGGCGCGCATGCGGATCCCCTACCACGTCCGGATAAGAGCCTGCGCCAATTCCGTTGGCGACGCCGGCGTTGTCGGGAACTCCAATACCAGTGTTGCTCGCCGCACTGATCACACTGAACGGGGTCCCGGACTGGAAGGCGGTGATTCCTGAAATTTCCCAGCCTGCTCCCAAAGCCCGGGCAAGGGCAGAGGGGTTTTCGGGTTGGGAAATGTCTGCAACAGGTTTATCGCTGGCCTCGTCCAAATGCGAAATCCATCTGGTGAATGCCGGGACTTGATAAACGTAACTCACGTTCAGCAGGTGACGCTGATCGAAGTTCGAACTCGCTCGATTTGTTCGCAGATCGTAGGAATCTACCAATGTGGTGTCAGAACGGTCTGAGGCATCATCGATAGAGTGGCTGTAGGTATAGGAAACGCCCAGTGTGAGCGGTCCGTGCGTCCGGCGCAGAGTCGACTGAAAAGCGTTATAGGCGGAGTTCGCGACATTTTGTAATGAATAAATTTGCCCAAAACCGATGTAGGACCGCAGCGTATTTACATCGGGGATCGCTGGGAATCCGGTACATGCTGCTTCCATGTTAAGAAATGCAGGATCAGAGGGAGAAATTGTCGTGCCATTCTGCAAAATGAAAGATCCAGTTGCGGCGACACTATTGCACTCCGCTGCGGGAATGATCGGCTCATTGGGTCCGTAGGGGTTCAGCGCGGACGGCAGCGGATGCAGCTGATTGAGCTGACGCTCGACCGTCAAATGCGTGCCTTTGCTGCCCACGTAAGCGAATGTGGCGACCATATTCCGGGGGAGTTCGCGTTGTACGCTCAAACTCCATTGCTGCGCGTAAGGCCAGACCGCACGGGTTGGTATGGAGGTCACATTCAGGGGAAATGCGCCGGGGACCGCACCGTTGCAGTTCCCTCCGTTCACGGCGGCGATTTCACCGAGGCATGTGTAATTGTAGGGAAACTGTTGGGTCGCGCTGAGCACGTAGGGTGGACTGGCCTCTAACGATCCGGTATTGGCTTCGTTCCCAGTCCCATGCTCGAAGAAAATTCCGTACCCGGCGCGAATTGAAGTCTTGCCATTGCCCTGCGGGTCCCAGGCGAACCCGATACGCGGAGCAGGATTGAATACGTGCCCCGTCATGCACGCCGCGGGGACGCCATTCTTCCCGCACAACACCAACCCATTGGTGATGCGCGGGTCGAGATTCGCAGGGTTGAGGGGAATGGGCTGAGTGCCATTAGGGTTGCCCCCAGCGTCGAGTTGACCAGTGTTCTGGTCAATGTGTAACTGGGCGGCCAGCAAAGGGCTGTAGGCCGATGGCGTCCAGTTGGATTCATGAAGGTATTTTTCGTGATAAGTGCCGAAGAGACTAAGGCGCAAGCCCAGGTTCACTGTAAAGCGGGAAGTGACCCGCCAGTCATCCTGAACATACGGCTCGCCGATTTGGTAACGGTTGTAATACTTCTGCTGCGCACTGTCTTGAGTAAAGCTGCGAATTTGCTCAAACAGCGCTGCTGGCCCGGGATTCCAAAGAAAATTGGCGAAGGCATTTCCGGTGATCGCGCGCGAAGTATTATCAAAAGTAAGTAAGCCTTGAAGGTCGCCGGTGGCCGCCCCAATCGCGCCATTCGTTTCATTTTTCTGCGAGATCAGGTATTGCATACCAAACTGCAACGTATGTTTGCCGATGACTTTACTCAAATCATCACGGAAACTGTAGGTGGGACTGGTGTGACGCCACGGCATATAAGATGGGTCCGCTACGAACCCGGCGCCGCCATATTCCGCATTATTACCCCCGATCACCACCCCGGTTACTTTCCCGCCAAAACCATTGTTGAATAGAAAACCCATGTTGCCGGGAGTGGTGCCGTCGGCAGCGAGGCACGGGGAATTTCCGTTCAAACACGGAGGCCGCTGGAAGTTCGCGCCACCGGGGCCGTTAACATCAGCCAGGGTGATGTCGGAATCAGCGTAGCTGGCGACCAGCACGTTCAACATGGTGGGTGAGATGGTATGGGTCAGGCGCGCGACCAGGTCAATGCCGGGTCCCAGAAAGCGATTTTGTACTGTGGGAAAACTGTCCTGCACAAATGGCCATTGGGGAGTTGGGGTGGTTGTGTCCCACGCATCGTGAATGTAGCGGAACGATGCCTGCAACTTTGAGTTGATATTGTGGTCGATGCGAAACAGTTCTTCGCGCCAATAGGTAGGCTCGGAAATTACAGCGTCATAGCAGGGGACGATCAGTTGACCGGTTTCGGGGTCAATTTTCCCCACCAGGCTGGAATTGCAACCAAAAGCGGAGTTAGGGAGGGGGATGAGATTCTGATTGAGAATGGCCTGCGCGTTCGCATCAATTGAAAATCCCGGTTGAAAAATGCCGCCGTTGATATTTTGCTGATAGATCCGGTTATTCAGGAATCCGATATATAAACCGTTGCTCGAAATGCTTTGCGCCGGACAATCGGGGTACTGCGCGCGTGAAAACGTAGAGGATTCAAGACCTCCATAAACACTTAGCGGCGGGCAGACATCGCTGAAGTCCCCTGCGCGCTCGGCGACCGTAGGCACGGCCCGGTTAAAGTCCGGAAACTGGTCGCTAGGTGACTGTTCCAGCCGCACTTCTTCTGACCAGAAAACGAACGTCTTGTCCTTTTTTGTGTTGTAGTGCTCCGGTATGTAGAGGGGGCCTCCAATCGTGAACCCGAAATCGTTCCTGCGATACTTGGGAGCTTTTAACGTCTGGTCGAAGTAGTTTCGCGCATTGAAAAACTCATTGCGAAAAAACTCGTACGCATCTCCGTGAAAGTCTTTGGTCCCTGATTTGGTTGTCACCAGCACCGTTCCCGATGCTGTACGCCCGTACATGGCGCCATAATTCGAAGTCAGGACCTTGACCTCCTGAATCGCATCCAGGCTGGGATAAACAACCAGGGTACTTTCCGCGCCGTTTAGCCCGGTATTTAAAACGTCGCTGCCGTCCACCTCGAAGGTGTTGTATTCCACGCGGCCGCCATTGACGCTGTACTTCACACTTCCAGTTACGCCGACCTTGGCTTCATCCTGCCCCGTCTGATTACTGACTCCCGGAGTAAGGGCGATCAGTTGGGTAAAGTTGCGGCCATTGAGCTGAAGTTTGACGACCTCCTGCTGCGTAATGGTCCCCGCGAGTTGGGCAGTTTCTGTCTCTACCTGAGCAGCGCTGCCTGCCTGCACGTTGACTTCAGTTTTTGTGCCAGCAAGTTCAAGCGGCGCATCCAGAGGAATGCTCTGGCCCCCCGCAACCGTCAAGTCACTGGCGTGGAATTCCTTAAACCCAGACGCCGAGATCGTCAGCGTGTAGGTTCCAGGCGGCAAATTTGCTATGTAATAGTTTCCTTTTTCATCGGAAACCGTGGTGAGCCTGACTCCGGAACTGTTGCTGATGGTGATTGTGGCCCCCACCACAACTGCGCCGCTCTGATCACTGACAGAACCTGAGATCACGGCATCGTTCGCTCCCGGAGATGGAACCACGGCGGTTTGCGCCACGACGGTTCGAGGGGCAATGGCGCCGGGCGGAGGAGCGGGCAAAGCCGGCGCGGCCGGAACCAGTTGCGGTCCGACAATAGGCGCACCCGTTTGACCTGCCTGCGGGGTAGCTGGCCCCGTAGCCTGCTCACCGGTTCCGACCGGACCGGAAACATCCATCGTAACCACCTGTCCAGCATTGAGTGCCACGGTAGTCTCGAAAATTTTTGCTCCGGATACCGCAACTGACAGGGTGTAAGAGCCGGCATTTAAATCCGTCAAGGCATAAAGACCCTGATCGTCGGCGGTTGTGCTTTGGGTCATTCCCGATTGACTGAGAACACTGACGGTGGCACCTGGCACCGGCCCGCCGGATTGATCCCTCACCGCGCCGGTAATCGCCCCGTTGATTGAGGAGGCAGCTCCATTCGCCGATTGCGCGGCCGAGTCTATCTCTGGTGGATTTTGCTGGGAGAAAGCTCCCTCAGGTATGCCACCACCTAAGAGGAGCAGACACACTAGAACTCGAAGGCCTGACACGAACCCTTACCTCCCTGAGTATTCACGCTAGCTTTGTCCGGCACGCGACCCTTGAATGCACAAACCGGAGCCACTCAGCCAAGGCGCGGGAACGCGGATGCGAAATGAGACTCAAATACTTACATGCACATTGTTACGTTGGGATGACGGGCAGGTTAATTTCGAGTTACAACTTTGCCGTCGCCAGGGGCCAGGGATGGCGACTTCACAAATCGGGCTGCGGAGGGCAGAAATTTACCTGAGTTTAATACTGCCGTCATTATCGGGTAACACCCTTGGACGATAGTTCCACACGTTAGCTTGTTAACTCGTTCGGCTGAGAAACGATCAACAAACTTTCGCTGAGCCCTAAACGCTCGAGTTCTCGTCCGTCGCATTTCTGGCGTGCAGCTTCGCCTGCATGGCCGCAACCGGGGGATTCCCTTTCACCGCATTCAACAATTTTCAGGAGACTGACAGATGACCAGAAACAACTCCCTGTTCGCGGCGCTCTTGCTGGCCGCAACCGTCGTGGTGGTCCCCGCCGCGAGTGCACAGACTGTGCACTTCGTGGGCGCCGGGTCATCGGCTTTGTATCAAGTGACCGCGATTGCGGCCTCTAATGACATCATCGACGCTGAAGTTTCAGCCAATCCCGGCTGGTCGGGCTGGCACTACACCGCAAAAGGAACTTGCGGTGGTGTAAACTGCGCCGGCCTGCATGATGCCCGCACCAAGAATGGCCAGACCATTCCAGACGAATCCGGTTCCCTGTGGGTGGTTTGGGATGAAGACGATTCCGTCAACCCTCCCGCGATCAAGAATATCTACACCGATATTAGCGTGGATTCGGTGGTTGGAGACCGCTGTTTCTTCGCTACCCAGCCGAATAAGGCGACAGGTTGTACCTATGCTCTCGCCGCGAGCACGTTTTGCACCGGAGGCAACGGTTCGAGCAAGCCTTGCGCCAGTCCGGCATCGAACCCGGGGCAGAATCTGATCGCGGATGGCCCTACCGGGCTTTTCACTGACAATAATGTCGACGCCGACGGTTTGCCGGCTGGGGTTTACAACGCTCTCAATGGGACCAACGTCACCGTCGGTCTTACCGACATTCGTCCTGAAGATGCGCTGTTCGCTTATAACCGCGCGGCCGGAACGCTCACTAGTACTTTAAGCGGTTTGGGATATGGTCCAAAGCCAATCAGCACGAATCCAATCAAGAGTTTTTTCAGCACTGTCGTCGCCACCCCAGTGCAGTTTGCGCTGAGTGGGAACGATCCCATTTCGGGGTTGAAAGTGCGAGGCTCAACCACAATCCCGGTGGGGGCAGATCCAATCCTATTCCTGGTCAACCGTACTGACGCGTCAGGCTTGGGTCAGGGCGTTTCGTCGTCCTCACCCGTGTACACCAACGTGGTTGACGCTTACATCAAGAGTGTTACTTCCACTGGCAGCCGTACTTATGTGTTTCCTCTGGCCGGAAAGACCGTCGCGGCCGGCAATGGCCTGTTCAGCGGCGAGCTGTGTGACGGTGCATCGCCCGCCTTTACTCAGCCTGGCACCGGCAACAGCGTTGCCGGGACCTACGCCACCGGATGGCCCGCTTCCGCCTGCGACCCTAACGACAAGAAAGCGCATACGTGCGTTGCCCCAACGCCGGCATGTACGGGCGCTGGTTGCACGTTTGCGGTGAATCCTATTCTGCGGGAGCCACTCTCCGGCACCATGAACACCACCGAGTTCACCACATTCCGAATTTACGGTGGACCGAAAAACATAGACACCACTCCGGAAGCAGCGGGAAGCGCCTCGAGCAACTCGCAAGAGGCCAACATCGTGCCCACTAACGGTGCACCGGATAATCCTCTGGGCAAGGCTTGCGTGGCTGGCGGCGGAAGCCGTTACCGCGCCATCGGCACCGGAGAAGAAGTCAAGAGCGGCGTGTACGGAATATCCGATGCGATTGGATATGCATTCTTCAGCTTCGGCAATGTGTCCAAGATTGCGGGAACGTCCAGCTTTGGTTACCTGCAATTGGACGGCGTTGACGGACTCTATAGCAGCTACAACGGAGGCGATCCGGGCCAGACCGGGGTACCGGGGCAGCTCCCGACTTGCAATGCCCCTTGCCCAGCCAGCAATTACTGGACCGGCGGCACCTCCTATCCCAACCTGCGAAATGGCACCTACCGCGCGTGGTCGATATTGCGGGCCGTTGCTGACCCCAATGATCCCCATTATCCAGATGTGCAGACGCTTATTGCAGACGCGCAAAACGACGTAGATAAGACAGTTCCAGACTTCGTCCCCTACACCACCAGCAACGGGAGCGATCCGGGGCTTCAGGTTTACCGTGAGCATTTCGCGGTCACCGGCGTCAACAGCGACGGTCAGGCAAACAACGGCCTCGGCGGCACAGCTGAAGTCGGGGGCGACGTGGGCGGCTTGATCGTGGCCAACCTCAACGCACCCGGTAACACCTGCGAAGACGTCAGCGCCAACAACGGTACTGGGACTGACGAAGCAGGCGAAGCTAACCAGGATTGCCTAACCCACGCTCAGCAGTGAGTTCGGTTAGGACCCTGGGATGGACAGAGTGGAAGCAGGCTGCCGGTCGCAGCCTGCTTCCATTTAAACCGGCAGTCGAAGGAAGAAGTTTTCAGTCCGTTGTGAGGAGTGCGGATGCGAGCCACGCGGCCACAGAATCTTAGAGTGATGAGTGGAATGTTTGTATTTTTACTGTGGGCAGCGCAGATCGGCTGGTGCCAGCAATCCCCAGCGGCTCAGTCGCAGGACAAACAGCCTCCCGGGCCGGCCGCGGTTTCAGGAAATGAAAAGGAGAAATCCTCATTGCCGGAGGAATTCGTTTACAGCGAGAATCCGACGACCCCTTCACTGGAAGGCAGCACTTTGGAGTTAGCCGATCCGCTGATCGGGGAGACCGACCAGACTGCTCAATTCACCCGGGAGTTCATGCAAGTCCAGTGGCGCCCCGAGGACCCGATTGATTTGTATGTCATAAAGCCGGTCGGGGTAAAAAACCCCCCGGTGGTGCTCTATCTTTATAGCTATCCATCCGATGCCACAATTTTTCGCAATGATAATTTTTGCCGGCGCCTGACTGAGCGCGGCTTCGCCGCCATAGGCTTTGTTTCTGCCCTTAATGGGCAGCGGTATCACGATGTGCCGCTGAAACAGTGGTTTGTCAGCCAGTTGCCCACCGCGCTCTCCTACTCCGCGCATGATGTGCAGATGATCCTCAACTATTTGACCAGCCGTCATGATCTCGACATGGACCGCGTTGGCATGTTTGCGGACGGCTCCGGAGCGACCATTGCGATCCTCGCTGCCAGCGTGGATGATCGCATCAAAGCGCTGGATTTGCTCGATCCGTGGGGGGATTGGCCGGATTGGATGGCAAAATCGACCATCGTTCCCGAAAAAGAGCGGGCAGATTACTTGCAGCCTGCATTTCTGCAGCGGCTTGAGG
>JAFAWN010000149.1 GCA_019241735.1 Terriglobales bacterium | reverse complement strand
GCGGAGGCGCAACCACCGCAGCCGGCTGAAGCGCTGGATTTGCGGCGGTTGCTATTGGTTTCAACGGGCTCCAGGCGGTGTTTACGGCTGGCTTGGGCCGCGGTTTTTGACTCGGCTTCCGGATTGCAGGCTTGGGTGGCGTCGTGGTAATCGCATCGTCCGAGCCTTTCCCCATTGCCCCGGACTGACTTCGATCTTTCAGCTCAGAATCTTTTATCGCGGCCGGAGGAGTGTTCAGCTCAGCTGTAGTCTGTGCAGCAGAGGGGCTCGAGACTGAAGCGGTGCTTACGATCTTCGACGAGCTTTGGCTGTGCATGCGTTGATATAGAACGAAAGTTGAAATAACAACTGTGAGTACCGCGACTCCAAAGTAAACCTTGTGTAGCGAGGCCGGGACTGGGCGTCGGCCTGGCTGCGCTCGATTAACCGCCACCGGCGCGGCGACAGAGGAGGCAGTCATCGCGGCCACCGGCGTTGCAGACGTCTTCGGGGGCTCTGGTGATGCTGTGGTTTCTGCGGGCGGAACGGAGTCAGTCATCGCCGCTGGGCGAATCTTCATTACCGAGCGCATGAAGTTGGTGGACGTCTGGGTCTGTGTATCCTCTGGCGACCGTTTCCCATCGCCGAAAGATTCGGCCTGGAGTTTCCCACCGCGGCTGAAGCCGCCTTCGCGCAATGTTTTTATATCCCGGGCCAATTCCGCGCCGCTTTGGTAGCGCTGCGCAGGGTCTTTCGCGATCGCCCGGGCGATAATTAAATCCAATTGCATGGGTAATTCTGCATCGAAGGCCGAGACCGGGAGGGGATCGCGATTCACAACCTTGTAAACAACTGTGGCCGCGCTGTTCCCTTGGAACGGACCGTAGCCGGTGAGCATGCTGTAAAGCACGACCCCCAGCGAGAACAGATCAGACCGCGCATCCACGGGTTCCCCCGCCAGTTGTTCAGGCGCCATGTATGCGGGGCTGCCCAGCACGCGCCCAGCCACAGTCATGTTTGAATGATTCAGTTTGGCAATGCCAAAATCTGCAATCTTTGCGTGGCAACCTGCGGTGACCAGAATATTCGCAGGCTTTATGTCGCGATGTACCACTCCTTGGGTGTGCGCGTAGTTCAATGCTTCCGCGAGTTCCTGTGCCAACTGCAGCGCGGATTCCAGAGGAATCTTTCGTCCTTTGTCACCTAGCAGCTTTTTGAGGGATTCGCCCCGGACAAACTCCATCACAATGTAGGGGGTCCGGCTTCCTTCTTCTTCTCCAACGTCATAAATAGTGACGATGCCGGGGTGTGACAGCCGTCCTGCAGCCTTGGCCTCCAGCACGAATCTTTCCCGGTACTCCTGTTCTTCTTCAGGATCCTGCCCTGCCAAAGAAATCGTCTTGATCGCAACCATGCGGTCGATTTTCGGATCCAGCGCGCGATACACCACTCCCATGGCGCCGCGCCCCAGTTCACCATCGATCTCATATCGGCCTAAACGTGTAGCCATCCGTAGTCCCAGCTTCAAAATACATGTTAAGGGGTGTGACGATTCCGGTCAGCAGGTGATCACGCCACGCGGTTACGGGCGTAACCTAGAGGCTGTGCCCGTAGCCGCTCGAATATGGCTGGGGCGGCCTGTTCCCGCCCCGCGCAGACATGGTAAAGTGATGCGCCTAAGCGCGATCTAAAAGGGAATTGGTTCCAAGGAGATAAGTATGGTGCCCGTCTATGATCTGGTAAAGGACCGCAAGGTGCTTTTCATCGAGGCCGACTGTACGGTCTTGGAGGCGTCCCGTTACATGATGGAACATCGCATCGGTGCGTTACCTGTGGTCCGGGGCGACGAGCTCGTGGGAATTTTCTCAGAGCGCGACGTCATGAACCGGGTGGTAGCCGCAGGACGTATGCCGGGCACCACCAAAGTGAGTGAGGTAATGACCACGAATCCAAAAACTGTGAGGGCCCAGGAGTCAATTGAGGAGTGCCTTTTTCTGATGCGGGAGTTCGGGTTCCGTCACCTGCCCATTATGGATGGCAAGGAAATCAAGGGGCTGGTCTCTATTCGCGACATTGTGTTGAGCTACCTCGCACAGAAAGAAGCGGAGGCGCGCCGGGCGGCCGGGTAACGAGTTTCGCGCCCGGACTGCGAAACTTAGTCCGGACGCTGCCGCAAGATCAAATCGCCTGGTTTCGGCGGCAGTTTGAAAGGGAATTCGACGATCTTATCGCCCAGAGGTATCCGAAGCACGAAGTCTTCCTGAGTTTTCCAACTTCCAATCCATCTATTCCGCGTGCTGAAAAATACCCAGCCGCTGGTTTCCTGATTTGCTGGATCAAGCCGTACGCTGGGAAGACTGTGGGTACCGAGGAACTCAATCAGTTCGGTAGTGTCTTTGAGGTGCGCCTGCTGAAGCGTTTCCTGCTCATGCCGCTTTTCCGGATGCTTGCGCGCCTCACGCTCCGTTTCCGCTCCCAGGGTGTCCAGGTCCGTCTGCAGGCGGCTGGAGAGATCGTCGGGATCCAGCGAACTCTGCACCACGCCTCCATGTTTCAGGAATTCCAGACTGGCGCGGTTCGCGCTCACGTCTAGAAACTGCGGGCCCAGATACCGCACGGTGATAAACACCCCGAATATTGGTGCTGGCCGGCGGCGGCTCTTTGCCAGTTCCTGGGAATCTACTGCAACGGTGACTACAAACTCATTGCTCTGAAGTTGATAGCGATATTTTCCGTCCTCATCGCGAGTAAAGCTGCAGCCGGGTGCGCCTTCACTCCAGCGCAAGGCTTGCAGCGGGCTTTTTTCTTTGGCGCTCGCGGATACGGCCAGAATAGTCAACGCAATGATTCGCAGTGCAGTGCCAGATTTTCCGACTCCTACCATAGAGTGTTCTGATTTCAGATTACTACCAGCGGCGGCTAACTGCGCAGGCGCGGGAGAGGGTCGAAAACGTAAGGTTTGGAAAATTTACCAGACAAAGAAAAAGAGAGCGGCAAAGCGCCGCTCTCTTAAGTGATTGAGGCTCCGTTTTAATTCACGGTCAGGGTAATCGGACTGGCGTTATGAACGATCCCTCCCTCGGTTCCTGTCACCGTGATGGAGTAGGTTCCAGCTGGCGTGCCCGACGAGTGATTTCCGCCGGATGAGCTGCTGCCGCCGCCGCAGGCAGTCAGGAACATAAGGCCAAAAATCATCAGGCATCCCAGCATCAACCCAAGATGCTTTTTATTGAAGTTGAAGCCCGCGCCGAGCAACGCAATTCCCCCAATGGGCAACCACATCGCAAAGTACAAGCCGGAATTGTTGGTTAAATGAGCTGAGGGCGCTGAAGTGCGGACCGTCAGCGTCGACGTATAAGTGGATCCCGAACCCGTCAAGGCGCTGAAGGAACACGTTGGCGGCAGAGTGACCGTTGGGGTAACGCTGCTGCAGGATAGAGCCACGGTCGAGGGATTGAAGCCCGAGGCCCCAGTAACCGTAACCGTGGACGTAGCTGAGCCCCCCGGCGAGACAGTTCCAGGAGTGAGTGGCGAAGCTGAAATCGTGAAATCTCCTACGTTCAGCGTGATAGTAGTGGAGTGGGTCAGGGAGCCCGAAATCCCCTTGACCGTCACGTTATAGGAGCCGTTTGCGGTAGCGTTTGTAGTGTTGATGGTAAGTGTCGAAGTTCCTGAGCCCCCGGTTACCGGTGACGGAACAAACGAGCAACTGGCGCCCGCGGGTAAGTTTGAGCATGAGAGCGAGACCGCGCCCGCAAACCCTGCCACCGAGGTGATGGTCACGGTGGAGGTTGTGGACCCGCCCGCAGTTACGGCCGCAGGAGCCGAGGCCGAAATCGTGAAGTCGGCAGTTTGCACGTCGAGGACCACCGTCGCACTATGGGAGAGCGACCCCGAGGTGCCGGTTACCTGCACGTTGTAGACGCCAACCGGAGTGGCTCCAGTTGTGGTGATGGTGAGTGTGGATGAGCCACTGCCCGTAACTGACGGCGGAACAAATCCGCAGCTTGCGCCAGCCGGTAAGCCGGTGCAAGAAAGCGCCACAGCGCCGGTGAATCCGCCGGTAGCAGTAATAGTGACGGTGGATGTCGCCGAGCCGCCCGGATTAACTGTCGTTGGCGACAGCGCGCTCGCGGAAATGAGGAAGTCGGGTGTACCCGCCAGATTAAATGTGGCTGTCACCGACTGCGCCGCGGTTACATCTACGATGCAGGTGGTTCCAGTGTTGTTGCAAGCTCCGGACCAGCCTGAAAATGTTGAGCCGGCCAGAGGGGCTGCGGTAAGAGTTACGGTTGTGGCGTCCGCAAAATTCGCAGAGCAAGTAGTTGGACAATTAATTCCCGCAGGGGAACTTGTAACAGTACCTGCACCGGTACCATTAGTGCTCACCGTCAGGCTCGCAGACCCCGGCGAAAGCTTGGCTACGAACGCATCACTTACACCAGCGCCGTAAAATCCCTGGGCTGCATTGACCAGCGGAAAACTTGCAGTATTAGAGTCGGTGTCTCCGGTAACGTAAACATTGCTGGATGCATCGACAGCGATGCCGCCACCGGAAACATCTTCGTTCCCGGTTCCTCCGAAGTAGGTGGAGAAAACATAACTGGAGCCGTCGGCGGTGACTTCTGTGACAAAGGCATCGGTCGGTCCACGCAGCGTCGCGCAACAAGCTAGAGCACTGAGGAGCGGGAAGTTCGATGAACTGGTCCACCCGGTTATGTACACGTTATCGCTGGAATCAAGGGCAATTCCTAGGCCCTCATCAAGACCATTGCCGCCGACGTAGGTGGAGAAATCAAATGAACTGCCCCCGGGGTGCACCTTGGTTATAAACGCGTTTTGGGATCCGGCGAGAGTCCCCTGCAACACGGTCGGGCTTCCAACAATGGGGAAATTTTCGTTTACCCCGCTGTTGGTTTTCCCTGTAATGTAAGCAGCCCCACTGGAATCCACCGCGATCCGGTTGGCATCGTCCTGTCCGGCGCCGCCTACATAGGTGAAGTACACTTCGCCGGAGCCCAGGGTATTCAACTCTGCTACGAAGGCGTCATCATTGCCGCCGTCGCAAGATCCGTCTTTGCCGCACTGGGTTTGCGCCGCATTGGCAGTAGCCAGGCCGGCAGAGAACGTAACTCCGCTGACATAAGCATGGTTGCCGGAATCTAGAGCGATTCCGGTCGCGAGGTCATTATTCGCGCCGCCGAGGTAGGTGGAATAAACCAGGGCGGTTCCGGATGAGTTTAACTTGGTGACAAAGGCATCAGTAGCCCCACCGAAGACGGTTTGGAATGCACCGGTCGTGGTGGGAAAGCTGCCACCTGTCTGGCCCGCGATGTAGGCATTTCCAGAACTGTCGATGGCTATTCCATTAGCGACATCGTCGCTGGTTCCGCCGAGTACGGTGCTGTAAAGCAGCGCATTACCGGACGAGTTCAGTTTCAATGCAAAGGCCGCCTGCGCGCCGGAGAAGGTAGTCTCGAACGCTCCAGCAGTCGTGGGGAACCCGCCGGAACTTCCAGAGGACGC
>JAFAWN010000145.1 GCA_019241735.1 Terriglobales bacterium | reverse complement strand
CCAATACTTTAGCCAGCTTGCCGGTAAGTGGATGGAGAAAGCGAAGCCACTCGGATGCAAGGTGAATTAAATTGGGCGATGAAATCGGCATGCGCACAGTAAGCCACTTGCGCTCATCATGCCATTGCGCTCGCCCATGGCGCGCGGTCAGGACGTCGTAATCGAGAATATAAATACCCGATTGCTCCGAGGTTATTTTTTGCAGGGCGCGGTTAATTTCCTGAATTGCCCAAGCCTGGCTGTGCGACGCCTGCCCGTCCAGCAGGCCGGTTGAAGCGGTCTCCGGATGCTCAAGGTTGTGGATTATGAGGTGCGCCTGGCTTCGGCTGCGAAATGCCTGTACTAATTTTCGGATTTCGGATGACACCCGGGTTGCGGCGTCCTGAGTCTGCTCCGCATTAAGCGACGAGAAATCCCGCCACAACTCCGGCGCGATATCGCGGGTTTGCGCCGCAAGGAAAACTGCGTCTGGTTTGAAAGTGTATAGAGCGCTGTCCGGGTCAAGAATCTCCTGGGCGTAGGCGTTGAACTCCGACAGATATATCGAAAGATCGATGCCCGCAATAAAAGCCGCAGCGCGGAGCAATGGCACTACGGGTTCGACGGTGAAAGAACGCAAAACCGCCACACGGTAAGACGCCAGCTTCAACCTCGATCGCAACGCCTCATAGCGGGAAACCACAAATGACGCAGCGGACGAGGATTTATCTAAATTCCAAAGCTCGGCCAGCGACCGCGATGCACTTGTGATGCTCTGGCTGGCGATGAGACCGTCGATTTTGTGGCGAAGTTCTGAAGTATCCACGCGTAACTTTCCGCTCACAACGCTAGCTGTATCTTATCAACCCGAATTTCGGAGTCTGATCCTACCCGCGCATCTGAAGGTGCGATCAACACCGTCAGGCGGTGAGCACCGGCGCTGGGGCATCCGCAGCGGACGGCGACCCCGGGTGCAGCACCTTTTCCAGGACCTCGACGAATCGCTGGGTTATCACTGACCAATCGTATTTGCGAGCCGTCATCGCGGCGGCACCCTCGTAGCGGCGCCGGAGATTCTCATCCCGCAACAGGTTGACGATTGCATTCGCGAAATGGTCGGGGTCATCTGCCAGCAAAATGTCGCGCTCATGCTGCACGTCTAGTCCTTCCGCGCCTACCGTCGTAGAAACTGTTGCCTTCCCCATAGCCATGCCTTCATAAATTTTGATTCGAGTTCCGCCACCAATCCGCAAGGGGACAACAACCACCGCCGCCTCCCGCAGGTGGTCCACAATCGATGGAACGGAGCCGGTAATTTCGACTGATGGCGAGGCGAGCCTAGTCACCCGCGGATGAGGATCGCGGCCTACCACGCGAAACCGCGCTTCCGGAAATTGTGCCAGAACCCGGGGCCAGATATCGCGGCAGAAATATTCAACGCCATCGATGTTAGCCTCCCAGTCCATAGAACCCGTGAAAACCACTAGGGGTGCAGGGGCTCTTAGTGTGGGATCGTACTGATACTTGGCTAAATCCACGCCCGTGGGGACGACCGAAATATGCGCAGGGTCACACATCCAACCCATAGCCTGGCGGTCCTGCTCGGATACTGCAATCACATGATGAAATCGCCGCACTTGCTGGGGCTCAAAGCGGACCATTTTCGCGTACTCAATTTTCGACACCAGGCGATCCAGCCAGTTCGCCTCCAGTCGCGCTTTACGCTCCCACAAAACGGTTTCCACATTGTGCTGGAACAAGACCGTCGGTGTTGCCAGAAATGCCGGGAAATTCAACGCGCTGGAAAGAAAGTCACAAACGGCGACATCAAAGCGCCGCGCCTGGATCCACGGCGTCAGGGTGCGCTGCACTTCCGGGGCGGTGAATTTGCTGACCGCGTACGGCGCGCGCCAATACAGGCGGCGCAGATAATCCAGGTAGCGCTCGAACGGTGTTACATCAGGAACCGCCGTATAAATGCAGACTGTCCCGGGGAGGTGCCCGGTGATTTCAGTTTCGTACGCCCGATCCCGATGGCCCCCGTAATAAGAGAGATACGTCAGGTCGTGCGTGCGGTGGAGCTGCCGAAGGATATTGTAAGTGCGCAGCTTCCCGCCCGTATCGAGCGGAAGCAGTTTGCCGGGTTTGACCCAAAGAATCTTCACGGCTACCAGCAGATTCCCGCGTACGAACGGGCACTGAGACGGCGCGACTTCTCTAAATTCACCAGATCGACGATGATTTGCTCCGGCTGTAAATGCGTCTGCAATGTCGCGCGATCAATTCCGCGAGTGCCAATAACGACCACCTCGGCTTTTTCGAGGGCTTCGCCAAGGGTTGATGCCAGTAGCGACCCGATGTGGGGAATGACCTCCTCGATGTATTGCCGGTTGGAGCCGATCAAGCGCCCCATAGCCACGTTGTCATCCCATATGCGGACCTGGCGACCTTCTCCAATCAGGCGTTTCACCAGCTGCACTTGAGGACTTTCCCGAAGATCGTCGGTGGCAGCCTTAAAACTTAACCCTAGTACAGCAATGTTTCTCTTTCCCGTTTCCAGCACCATCTCGACCGCTCGTTCGAGATGCTCATCATTGCTAGGCAGCAAGGACTCGATCAACGGCAAACGCAGATCAAGTTCTTTGGCCCGGTAGCCGAGGGCGCGAACGTCTTTGGGCAGGCACGAGCCGCCAAAAGCGAAGCCGGGTTTCAGATACCGGCTGGAGATATTCAGCTTGGTGTCACTGGTGAAAATATCGGTCACTGCCTCCGCGTCAACGCCCAGGCTTTTCGCAACCGATCCCATTTCGTTCGCAAACGCCACCTTCACCGCGTGCCAGGCATTGCACATGTATTTCACCATTTCGGCGGAGCGGAAGGAGGTTTCGAAGATCTCACCCGGCGCCCAGGCAAATACTTCGCGCAACATGGAGCTATGGGTAGCGTCAGAGGCGCCGATTATGGTGATCGCAGGCTCGAGAAAATCCGCTACCGCCGTGCCTTCCCGCATAAATTCCGGGTTCACGCAAACTCCAAAATCCTTGCCAATCTTCTTTCCACTCGAGTTTTCCAGCGCCGGAACGACAATCGATTCCGCGGTGCCCGGCAGCACTGTGCTTCTGAGGACAACAAGGTGAAAGGAATTCTTCTGCTTCAGGGCCCGGCCTATTTCCCGGCACACCGGATCGATGTGTCCAAGATCAAGCTTCCCATTCCGCAGGCTGGGCGTGCCGACGCAGAGAAATGAGATTTCCGTTTCCGCGACCGCAGCTGCGGCTTCGGTAGTGGCGTGGAGCCGCCCGGCTGCGTGGGACTGAGAGATCAATTCCGCGACTTTGGGCTCGACGATGGGGCTGGCGCCGGAAGCCATGGAGCGCACTTTTTCCGGGCTTAGGTCGACCCCGACCACGTTGCCACCCTTGTGCGCAAGGCATGCAGCCGTTACCGTGCCCACGTAACCCAACCCAAATACACTTATCGATCGATGCATGCCGGGATATGCCCTTCAG
>JAFAWN010000277.1 GCA_019241735.1 Terriglobales bacterium | reverse complement strand
CATCGCGACATCAAGCCGGCGAACCTCTTCATCACCCAGCGCGGGCAGGCGAAGATTCTCGACTTTGGCCTGGCGAAACTCATGGTGCAAAAACATCAACCGGACGAAGCCACCGCGGTCACGAAGGGAGCGGCAGACTATCAGCTTACGAACCCTGGGACCGCCATGGGGACCGTCGCCTACATGTCGCCCGAACAGGCGAGAGGGGATGAATTAGACCATCGTACGGATTTGTTTTCATTTGGGGTCGTCCTCTATGAAATGGCCACCGGGAAGCAGCCCTTTTTGGGGATTACTTCGGCGGTCATCTTCGAGGCGATTCTGAACAAGAAACCCGCATCGCCGGTGGAGTTGAATCCCGGGCTGCCGCTACAGCTGGAACCGGTACTGAATAAGACTTTGGAGAAGGACCGCGAATTGAGATGCCAAACCGCCGCAGAGCTACGGGCTGATCTTAAGCGCATCAAGCGCGACGCCGATTCGTCGCACGCCGGCGTTACCGCGGCTCGCCAGATCGCGGCGAACGCGCTACAGGGTGGGTCAATTAGAGGAAGCCGAGGCCGCAAGCTCGTGCCGGCATGGCTTGCGTTGGGCCTCCTGCTAGGGTCGGCAGCCGGCCTGTTCGCGGGAAAACGATTTTGGCGCGTTGACGCGCCGAACCCGCGATATCACGAGATTACATTCCGGCGTGGCGACATCCGCTCGGCGCGATTTGCTTCGGATGGGCAGACGATCTTGTACAGTGCCGCCTGGCAAGGCAATGCGGTGGAGATCTTCAGCGCTCGTCCCGGTGCTGCCGAGTCCCGGTCCCTCGGACTTCAAGATACTCAGCTGCTTGCGGTATCTCCCAGCGGTGAAATGGCCGTTGCTCTCAATAGCCATCGTACCGGTACATGGGTAAGCATGGGAACCTTGGCCAGCGCGCCGCTGGCAGGAGGTGCGCCGCGAGAATTGCTGGAGAATGTGCAGTGGGCTGACTGGTCTCCGGATGGCGCAAACTTTGCCGTGGTACGCGATGTGGGAGGCCGGAACCGTCTGGAATACCCTATCGGTAAAGTTCTCTACGAGACTGGCGGGTGGATCAGCAATCCGCGAGTGTCACCCAAGGGCGACTCTGTGGCATTCCTTGACCATCCACTGCAAGGGGACGATAGCGGCTCCATCGCTGTTGTCGATCTCTCCGGCAATAAAAAAAAGCTATCGGGAGATTGGTACAGTGCTCAAGGCCTGGCATGGTCCGCCGATGGTCACGAAGTTTGGTTCACCGCAACGGAAACGGGACTGGATCGCGATTTGTCTGCCGTGGATCTCGCCGGACATAAGCGTCTGGTGGCGCGAATGCCCGGTACGCTGATGCTTTTCGATATCTTCCGCGACGGGCGAATCTTGATGGGCCGGGCCAGTTGGCGCCGGGAGCTGATGGGGGTCTCAGCAGAAGGGAAGGAACGGGACCTGTCGTGGCTCGATTATTCCTATCCCGGGGACCTCTCAGCGGATGGTAAAACGGTCCTGTTTGACGAAGAAGGCGTGGGGGGTGGAGCGCGGTACGGCAAGACTCAGGAACTTACCTACACGCTTTACATCCGCCCGACGGATGGTTCCTCGGCGGTCCGCCTCGGCGAGGGTACAGCGGAGGCGCTTTCGCCAGATCAAAAATGGGTGATTGCTCAGCTCCCGGGGACCCCGGCGCAATTTCGTCTTCTTCCCACCAAAGCCGGAGAAGCTCGCCCTCTAACCAACGACACCATCAACCACAACACTGCCCGCTGGGTGACCGACGGGAAACAGTTTGTGTTTTCGGGGAATGAGCCTGGTCATGGTGTGCGCATGTACATTCAAGGTGTGGATGGCGGCACGCCGCGGCCCATCACTCCGGAAGGCGTGAACGGAACGGCGCTGGCAGTTTCATTCGACGGCTTGACGGTGGCAGCCATCGGCCCTGATTTGAAAGGATACCTTTATTCCACCTCGGGTCAGGGTGAACCGCGCTTGATTCCAGGCTTCGACTCCGGAGACTTACCCATAAGCTGGGCCCAGGACGGCCATTCTCTTTTCGTTTATCAACCCGGAGACGTGCCCGCTAAAGTCTTTCGTCTGGATCTGGCCACTGGACGTAAAGTGCTCTGGAAAAAGTTGGCGCCTGGGGATCCGGCCGGTGTCGCGACGATTGATCCGATTCTCGTCACCCCCGATGGAAAGACTTTCGTGTACGGCTTTCACCGCACCCTGGCGGATTTGTACCTCGTGGAAGGCCTCAACTGAAGGCGGAGCTCCATAGAGTCAGGGTTGCAGAGAAAACCCCGCTCTTTCCTGCGAAAATCGCGGAAATTGCCGCAATTCCGCGAGTCTTGCCTAATCCCCGAAAGGAAGCCAGTTACGCAGTCGCCCCGCCACTCAAGCGCGGCTTCTCTCGCGCCAAATCCACCAGCCGCGTCCCCCAGCGGCTCATCGCTTCGTTTGCTTCGAGCGGTCACTCGACATCGCCAT
>JAFAWN010000078.1 GCA_019241735.1 Terriglobales bacterium | reverse complement strand
ATGCCTGAGGGCATGCCGCCAGGTTTTTTCGATCCATTTTTTGGTCACCGAATGCCGCAACAACCTGAGGTAGAGCATGGTGCCGGTAGCGGCGTCATCGTCTCCCCTGATGGTTATATCGTGACCAACAATCACGTCGTCGAAGATGCAATGGACATTCGCCTCACCACGAGCGATCGCAGAATTCTCCCAGCGAAGCTGATAGGCGCCGACCCCCTGACCGACGTGGCGGTCATCAAGATTGACGGCACCAATCTTCCCAGCATTCCCTGGGGGGACTCGAAAGATTTACGCCCCGGACAGACTGTGCTCGCATTCGGAAACCCTTTCGGGTTCCGCTTCACCGTGACCCGCGGGATCGTCAGCGCGCTGAATCGACCAAATCCAGCACTGGACGATCGTCGAAAGCCAGGGGAACTCATTCAGACTGATGCGGCAATTAATCCCGGCAACTCCGGCGGACCGCTGGTAGATGCTCGCGGAGAAGTTGTCGGCATCAACACGTTCATCATCTCACCGTCTGGGAGCTTCTCTGGCTTGGGCTTTGCCATTCCGTCTCAAATCGTGCGGCCAACGGCTGAAAACCTCATTCGCTTCGGAAAAGTCGATCATGGGTACATGGGGGTTGGAATCTCCGATATCACTCCTGAAAACTCTGTCTTCTTTCATGTGGCAGACAATAACGGCGCGGTGATTACGCAAGTAGAACCCAATGGCCCCGGAGCTCGAAGTGGTCTCAAGATCGGGGACGTGATCACTGGACTGAACGGGGCCAAAATTACCGATGCTGGGGAATTGCAAGTGGAAGTCGGGCAGCAGCGACCTGGCACCACCCTGAAACTTAAAGTTCTACGCGACGGACGGTCTATCGATTTGCCGGTTACGCTCGAGGCGATGCCCGGCCGCGAAACTGCTGGCAACGGCTCATCCGAACGTGGCAAAGGGCGCTGGGGCATTCAGATAGCAGACGTGACCCCGGAACTGCGCGAGCAAATTCAGGCGCCACAGCAGATAGAAGGGGCTGTCATTGAACAGGTGCAGCCCGGCAGCCCAGCGGACAACGCCGGACTACAGCGCGGCGATGTCATCGTTCAAGTCGACCGCCACGATGTCCGCTCCGCGGCTGAGGTGCAGAAGGCTTTAGCTAATGTCCCCAAAGGACAGGATGCGCTGCTACTGGTATGGTCCAACGGCGGCAACACCTTCCGCGTACTTCATTCGGCGGACAATTCCTAGACCAACCGCCTCGCGCCGGGTTTCGGGCTGCTCATCGCCCGGGATCCGGCGCCTTCTTTCTTGAGTCGAACGATGGGGGGCGCCACCACCGCCAAGGCAGAGCCAGAATGATTGGCGGTATCAAGATACAATCCACACTTCCCCAATTCATAATTTCTGCTATAAGTATCCGGCGTTGATTTCAATTCCAATTTGCTTTCGTCGCTCAGATTGAAGGAACCCGGAATGGATATTCTTCACCGCAAGCCACCAAGGACCGACACAAGAATGGGACGAGACTGCCAGTTTTGCCGGCGGCAGGACCCGAACTTCATTCACCGCCACCCCATGGACCGTTTGGTCTCCGACAAATCACAAGATACCGCTTCGGCGCATATCACCGAGGACGGCTACGTCAAGCACCGCATTGTGGAAGTGACTGCCCGGGTGAATGTTTCCCGCAGCCCGGGGCCAGCCGCGGCCTGAAGTTTCACCTTGGGAGGAGCTCGCGAGGCCGGTGACCTCGCAGGTTCCTTACAGCCTCGCAAATTCCGCCTTGGTTTCCTTGAGAATGGGGATGTCCTGGTCGGCATCCTTCCATAGCGCCAGGAAATCCTGATAGGCAGTCCTGCTTTTTGTTTTGTCTCCGGACGCGGCATATGCGCGAGCCAATCCGAGGTGCGCCAGCGCGCCCAGCGGATAATTCGCAACCGCCCCGCGATGGTCGATGATCTTTTGAAACTCCGCCGCGGCCTCAGCCCCCTTGTGGGCTGCCAAGAATGCTAGGCCGCGTAGATAGGCAGGGTAAGCAGGAGACGTCTGGAACGGATAGACCGCGCCCAGGTCATATGGAGACACTGCCTGCAATTCCCCAATCGCCTTCTCTGGGTCATTGCGATCTAGTTCGATAGCGGCGCGGATTGAGGGAAGCCAATAATTCTGAATAAGCGTATTTAATGGAAAGTCTTTATTCATCTGCTCAGTGATTTTCTGCGCGCGAGCAACGTCGCCAATCCGGGCAAAGGCCAGGGCGGTGAGCACCTCCACATCCCGTCCTGCCGCCAGATTCAAAGAACTTTCCGCTCTCTCCCGGGCCAGGATTTTGTTTCCGACTTCCGCTTCGTGCAATGCTGCCATTCCCTGCCAAACTGCCGCGGCTTCCATAGAACCGGCGTGGGTGGCGGACTCCTCGGCCCGCCGGGAAAGATCTCGAGCCTTGCTTAAGCGCCCGAAATACGCTTCGGTGTCCGCTTGAAACGTGAAGATCTGATCTTCCATTCCCGGCTTACCTTCGGCCCAGGCGAGCTGCTGCTGCATTCCCGCAGGATCATTCTGCAAAAAGGCATATAAATACAGCGCCTGGCGGATTGAAATACCATCCAGCTTTCGCTCCGCCGCTTCGTCCAATGTCCTCTTCGCTTCGGCCACCTGTTCGAGCGCCATCTGGTTCGCTGCCATGTTCCCGTACCCGATAGGAATATTGGGCTCGAGTCTGATTGCCTCCTCAAAAGGGGCCGCGGCCTTCTGAAACTGTCCCAGCGTAATCATGCCGACCCCGAGGTTTCCCCGCGGCACAAAGTCACGGGGATAACTCTGGGCCCACACTTCATAGACCTGATCTGCTTTCTCCACTTCTCCAGTTACAAACCCGTAATATAACGCGGATATTCGATACTTTTCCCGTTCCGTGACCCGGTCACGAAGCTCGTAGGCCTTTTGGATATTTTGCGCACCCTGACCCGCTTCGTTCATATTCGTGTAACTGAGCCCAACGCTTGCATATGCCAGGGCAAAGCTCGGATCCAGTTCGATCGCCCGCTTAAAAAATGGTATTCCCTCTGCATCTCCCTTTTGGCGCACCGCGTCGATCCCCATGCTGAAAGCTTTCAGTGCTTCAAGCGATGGTGTCGTAGCCTCAATGGGAACATCGAATTTCTGGACCGAAGCCAGGGATTCACCCAGCTTGGCACGCAATGATGAGGCTGCAGAATCGAGCGCCTTCAGAACATCTTCTTTGCCGGTGGCGCGAGCCTGCTCTTCAGCCAGCAGATCTCCGGTGCCGCAACTCGATGCCTTCAAACCAACCACGTATTGACTTCCGAAGCTAGAGATCGATCCCGCGAGCACGGCTTTGCTGCCGGTCCGGAGACATACCTCGCGTGCGACCTCCGGGGTGACATGATCTCCGGGATTGCGGCTCATCAGATGGAGCGTATCGCTCATCTTGCGCTCCGAGAGAATATTCAGGAATGGAGACTGTTCGAGGTTTACCGACAATGCTTGCTTCAGGGCGTCGTCGAAAACCGGGTCCGCAGTATTATTGGCAAAATCGGCCAGTACCACGGTATCTTTTTCACCGAGCGGCTTCGGCTTGCGAATGGAATAAAGAATAAACAGGCTGATGAGTACTATCGGCGCCACCATGACAGCGATGATTTTCCACAGATGTTTACGTGATGGCGAATCACTGATTTTTACCGAAGAGGAGGATGCTGGCGTCTGTACCGGACCTGAAACTGAAGCCGTTGCCGCAGAGGTTTGTGGGGCTGCATTTTCGTTCGCGACCGCCACCGCACCTGAACCGGCCGCAGGCACCGCAATCCCGGTCTCGGTGTCACGTTTCGCCCGCAAAAGTTCAGCCCGGATGTCTGCTGCGTGCTGATACCGCAGCTCGCGGTCTTTTTCCAGGGCACGATTGATGATGTCTTCGAGTTTCGGTGGAAGATCAGGATTCAATCGCACCGGGGCCACGGGGGCGCGATTCATGATCCCTTCCAGAATCAATCCCGATGTCTCGCCGCGAAAAGGCAACGTTCCGGTAGCCATTTCGTACAAAACCACGCCAAATGAGAACAGGTCAGTTCTCGAGTCCAGTTCTTTGCCCCGTACCTGCTCGGGCGACATGTATGCGACCGTCCCCAAGGCAGTACCGGGACTAGTCAACTGTTCCGGCCCTACACCTGCGGTCACGTCATCCAGAAGCGCCAGGTTCATCGACTGGCGGGCAACCGTAGTGACTTTTGCCAACCCGAAGTCAAGAATCTTGGCGTGCCCGCGTTTGGTGACAAATATATTTGCCGGCTTGATGTCGCGATGGACAATTCCCTCGCTATGGGCGGCGTCCAGTGCATCCGCGAGCTCTATAGCCAAAGGCAGCAGCGCGTCAGTTTCCAGAGGGCGTCCAGCCACGCGGTGCTTCAACGTCATCCCATCCAGGTATTCCATTGCGATGAATGCCTGGCCTTCGTGCTCGCCAATGTCATAAATGGTGCAAATATTGGGATGGTTAAGCGCCGAGGCAGCCTGGGCTTCACGCTGAAAGCGTCCCAGAGCCTGGGGATCTTTGGCCACTTCGTCGGGCAAGAATTTCAGGGCTACGAAACGGTGCAGGCGGGTGTCTTCCGCCTTATAAACGACGCCCATTCCTCC
>JAFAWN010000059.1 GCA_019241735.1 Terriglobales bacterium | reverse complement strand
CGACCTCGACAACACCCTTTGGGGTGGGGTGATCGGTGAAGACGGGATCTCCGGCATTCGCCTGGCGGCCGATTATCCGGGAGCAGCATTTCAGGAAGTGCAGCGAGCGTTGCTGGACATTCATCATCGGGGAGTCTTACTCGCCATCTGCAGCAAGAATAATCAGGCGGAAGCGCTGGAGGCTTTGAATACCCACTCAGGGATGCTGCTCAAGCCGTCTCATTTCGCCGCCATGCGAATTAACTGGAACGAGAAGGCGCAGAACCTTCGTGAAATTTGCAGCGAACTCTCGGTTGGCGTCGATAGTCTGGCATTCCTGGATGACAATCCTATCGAGCGGGAACAAGTGCGCAGCCAGCTTCCGGAAGTGCACGTGATCGAGCTGACAAATGATCCCATGACTTTTGCCGGCGCGATCCGAGGATGCCCTCTATTTGAGCGGCTCACGTTATCCACCGAAGACCGGCAGCGGGGGAACTTTTATCAGGCGCAGCAGGAGCGGCAGCAGCTGGAGCAGAAGATTGAATCGCGGGAGGACTTCTATCGCTCACTGTTGCAGGAAGCGGAAATCGCGCCTTTAACCAAGGCGACGCTGCCGCGGATCGCGCAGCTTACCAACAAGACGAATCAATTCAACCTGACTACAAAGCGTTATACAGAACAGCAAATTTCAGAAATGGTTTCTTCGCCGGAGTGGAATTGTTTCTCCATACAGGTGCGCGACCGCTTCGGAGATAATGGCCTGGTTGGGGTTGCGATCACCCGCCTCGAAGGTAAAGCCGTCGAGATCGACACCATGCTGCTGAGTTGCCGGGTCATTGGCCGGACAGTGGAAACTGCTTTTCTATCATTCCTGGCACAGCATGCCCAACAGCGGGGAGCTGAGAAACTGCAAGGATGGTTTCTGCCGACCAAGAAAAATGCTCCGGCAAGCGAATTTTATTCCGCTCACGGATTCGAAATGATCAAACAGAATGGGCAAGGAACATTGTGGAGCATGGACCTCAAACAGAAGTCGGTTTGCTGTCCGGAATGGATCCGGCTGCATGTCTCGAATGGCGACAAATCCAATGGCACCTCTGGTGACAGACAATGACCCGATCCACATTCGATAGAGTGCGCGATATTACAGCAGACGTTTTACACCTCCCGGCGAGCGCGATCACGCCGCAGTCATCCCCGGAAAACATTGAGGCGTGGGATTCAGTGCAGCACCTTAATTTGGTTCTGGCGCTTGAGCAGGAATTCGGCGTTCAGCTCGAACCGGAAGAGATTGATGAGATGAACAGCGTCCAGCGCATTGTCGATATCATCGGCGCCAAAATCAGCTCCCCTGCCTGATCACGCGTAATTATGGCCATTGTCATTCAGCCCTACACCGCTCAATGGGTCCCGGCGGTAAAGGCATTTAACCAGCGTCTGGCAGCCGGCGGGATTGGACGGGAATTTCAATTTCCAGAAAGTGAAATTCCGTACTGGCTGCCAAAAGTCGATGGACGCCGAATTTATCAGGAAAACTATTTGGCCACGGATGGAGAGTTCGTCCGGGGAGCATTCATTCTCAAGCACCAGGACTTCAGCATCCGCGGCCAGATGCAGCCGTTGATTTATTACCATCTGCCAGTCTCCGAGGGAATTGTCAGCAAGAAGTACGCGGGCATTGGAGTTCATATGTTGCGCAGCGCAATGAAGATGCAGCCAAAACTTTTTGCGCTGGGCATGGGCGGCTTCGACCGGCCGCTGCCCACTATGTTGAGGGCAATGGGGTGGGACCTATGCGCGATTGCGTTTCATTTTAAGGTTGCTCATCCAGGCAGGTTCTTGCGGAATATTGCCGCGCTGAGGCGGAATCCCGGCCGCCGATTACTTGCGGACCTTGCCGCCCTTAGCGGCGTTGGATGGGTGGCGATCCATACCTTGCAGTTGCTATCCCGCCGCCCTATATCCCGCGAAATTATGGTAGAGGAAGTTACGAGCTTTGGTCCGTGGGCAGATGATCTATGGGAAACGCATCGGAGTCGTTATCTCATAATCGGCAGCCGGGAGAGTTCCACTCTGAATGTTCTTTACCCCAGTGGCAAGGGATTCATTTGCCTGAAGGTAACCCGCGGTACGAAAGTCTTAGGGTGGATTGTCCTACTCGACACGCGCATGAAAAATAACAAGTACTTTGGCGATATGCGAGTTGGTTCGATCGTGGACTGCTTTGCCGCCCCCGAAAATGCCAATGTGGTCCTGCAAGCGGGCACGCAGGCCCTGGAGCGGCGGGGGGTGGATTTGATTGTCTCCAATCAGGGCCATAAAGCCTGGACCTCCGGATTGCGAGCTAATGGATTCTTGAGCGCATCCTCAAACTTCATTTTTGCCGCGTCGAACCCGGTCGCGGAATTAATCTCCCCGTTTGAGTCGAATAAAAGCGACTTTTTTTTCAATCGTGGAGACGGCGACGGCCCGGTCAATTTGTGAAACCCTCCATCAGCCTTCCGCCGAAAGGTCAAAGCGTCTATCTGATGTACCACGAGCTGGAGCTTTCCGGCCGTGCGCTTTCCGACGTTGATCCGGGCTATGTGCGCTACGTGCTTCCGGTAGCGAGTTTCAAAGAGCAGATCAAATGGTTGCAGGCGGCGGGAGTTCGCGGCGCCAGTGTCGAGGAAGCACGTTCGCACCCCGATGAAAGCGCCATCGTGATCACCTTTGACGATGGCTGCGAAACTGACCTAATCGCAGCTGCGCCGGTGCTAAAAGAAGCGGGCTTTGGCGCGACCTTTTACATCACGGTTGGATTTCTGGGAAAGCCCGGATACATGTCTCGCACCCAACTCCGCGAATTGGGCGATTTGGGATTCGATATCGGCAGCCACTCCATGACCCATCCTTACTTGAGTGATCTATCCGATCAGAGATTAAGGGAAGAGATTGGCGGCTCGAAAATTGAGATTGAACAAATTACCGGGCGTGAGGTTCACCACTTTTCGTGCCCTGGAGGCCGCTGGAGCCCCCGCGTTGCCGAGATAGCACGCGAACTGGGATATCACACAGTAACCACCAGCCACGCCTCTGCCAATGGAATGAATACCGATCCCTTCTGTTTAGGTCGTTTTGCAATTATGCGCGGGACCACTCTCGCGGGTTTTCAACAAATTTGCCAGGGCAAAACAGCTTTAAGCCTTGAAATTCAGACACTTGCCGGGGCAGCGATAAAACGGCTGCTGGGGAATTCGGGATACGACCGCCTGCGTTCCCTTCTATTGCGGCTCTCTTCTCCCACAAAGTAACCACGAAAAGTTACTTTAATAAATCCGCCCTTACTTAAGGGAAAGTACGTACCCTTCCTGCCATGTCCTACTGCCTCTACCTTAGCGAACTACAGATATCTATGTATGCCGGACTAAGGGGCCTAGATTCGGTGCTGCGGGGACTGAATAGTCAGTTGCTGCAAATCCGTAAAAAGAGGCTGTGCAATGCCCTCCTTCCAAAAAAATTACTTACTGACCTTAATCCTCGCAGGGCTGACGTTAATACTCGTCATAAAAACTCCCGCTAATGCCGAAACCTCGGCAGGCGTCACGAATGTGGAAGTTTCAGTTTCCCCGGACAGCGCAACCATGAGTTCGGCTGGTGAGCAATTGTTTTCCGCATCCGTGCGCGGGACCAGCAATGTAGCGGTTAAGTGGTCCACCACCGCAGGCTCCATCTCCGAGGACGGGCTTTTCCGGGCACCGAGTGTCAGCAATGCCCGAAATGTCACCATCACGGCAGCCAGCGCCAATCATCCACGTAGCAAAGGGACCGTGAATGTTCTGGTGGTGCCATCCGGCTCTGACGCAACAGCACCGTCAACTTCCGCAGCGACCGATTCATATTCCGGAAATTCCAGCCAGGCCTATGGTAGTGCACTCATGGCGTCCTCAGGAGCGGCTGTAAACAATACGGCGAACTCGACGGGAGCGTTTTCACAAAACGCCAGCGCGAATGTCGTGACTGGCGCAACCAACGGCCGGCCGCCTGCACTCGCGTCTCTGCCATTGATTGCCCAACTTACTGACGGCCCAGCCGGCAGCGGCACCCAGAATCCGCCGCAGAGCGCTCCGGGGACCTTCGACGGTCCGGCCGAGCTTCCCCGCATCTATATCAACAGCGCCATGACCGATACTCCGGCCCCGGGCCGGGTGGTCACGCTAAATGCAGGTGGCGACCTTCAAAGCGCACTGAATAATGCCCATTGCGGCGATACGATTATGTTGCAAGCCGGAGCGACGTTTTCCGGTACTTACACATTGCCGGCCAAGAGCTGCGATGACAATCATTGGATTATCGTCCGCACCAGCGCTTCCGATTCACAGTTACCCGCCGAAGGCACCCGTCTCACTCCATGTTATTCCGGCGTTTCTTCGCTTCCTGGTCGTCCGGCATTCAACTGTAAGAGCACCGCAGTGGTGACGGCGAAAATCGTCGGTGTCCTGAGTGAGGGGCCCATCACCCTGGCGGCGGGAGCAAACCACTACCGCCTGGTAGGGCTCGAGATAACCCGGGTCCCGGCTGAAAGGAACTTGAGGATTGTCTATCAATTGATATCGGCCGCTCAGGATGGCGCCGCCGACCACATAATCTTAGACCGGGTTTGGATGCACGGAACCGCGCAGGACGAGACTGGACATGGCATCCGCCTGAACGGGGTGACGTATGCGGCCGTCATTGATTCATTCTTGACCGATTTCCATTGTGTTTCCGGTATCGGTTCCTGTACCGATGCGCAGGCCATCTCCGGCGGCAACGGCCCCTTACCCGGAGGTCCCTACAAGATAGTCAATAATTTTCTCGAAGCTTCCGCGCAGAGTGTCATGTTTGGCGGTGGCAAGAACGTAAGCGCGGTGCCCGCGGATATGGAAATTCGCCGCAACCATTTTTTTAAGCCTCTGATCTGGAAGAAAGGGCAGCCGGGATTTGTCGGCGGAACTTCCGGGCATCCCTTCATCGTAAAGAATCTTTTTGAACTCAAAAACGCAGAGCGGGTGCTGTTTGAAGGGAACATCCTGGAGAACAACTGGGGAGGCTTCAGTCAGCACGGATTTGGCATTCTTTTAACTCCGCGTGG
>JAFAWN010000306.1 GCA_019241735.1 Terriglobales bacterium | reverse complement strand
CATTATGGAATGGAACCATGACCTTCAAGCTGCTGGATTTAATTTTAAGAAGGTAAAATTGCTCGACCGTGGCGCCGGTCGTCCGGCTGCTGATCTGCTCAATAATTCCCACCCCATGGTTCGGGTAAACGACCTTGTCGCCGATATGGAAATTGCCGATTAGATTCAACATTAAGGACGTCCCAGAGGCGAGGCAGACAGACCACGCATCTTGTATTTTATCCCATCCGGGACCGCAAGACAATTGCCTTAAGCAGCTACGGGGCCGGTCTGAGCAGCGTTTTGGAAATGCATCGGCGCCGGAGCGATCTTCGATGCGTCGGTCGCGAGGTTTACCGCATGGTAAACTGCCGCTTTCGGCCCACATGAGAGAACGGGAAATCAAGGTCAACCTGGGATGCGGACTGTCAGGCATTGAAGGCTGGCATAACCTTGATAACTCCATTACGATCCCCTTTTCGCGCTTGCCGCTCCTACCTCAGATTCTGAAAATGCCCCGTTGGCCAAAAGATGTCCAGCGCTGTGACGTTCGCAAGGGCCTCCCGTTCCCTTCCGGGAGCGTGACCTACATTTATTCATCCCATACTTTTGAGCATTTTAGTTATTCCGAATCCCTGAAAATCGCCAAAGAATGTTTTCGTGCCCTCAAAACCGGTGGCATAATCCGCATCGCGGTTCCTGACCTCGAATTGCTGGTTCGAGACTACACCGCCGATAGAGATCCCATGGCATCTCACAAGTTTGTTTCTGGATTGTCGCTGCACCATTCGATTCATGACCTCGTCCATCCCGGATCGAACCACTCCCAAATGTTTGATCGCCGCTCACTCCCGCACCTGCTGCAGGAAGCAGGTTTCGCGAATCCAGTTTGCCGGGAGTACCGCGATAGTGCCATACCTGAAATCAATCGGCTCGAACTGGAAGTCCGCCGCGAAGAAAGTCTTTATGTAGAGGCCCAAAAATAATAAGGTGCCGAGGTTGAATTCGCGGAAGTAGTCTTAATGTGTAGAGGATAGATTTTGCTCAACGGGGAGGATTTTTGTGCTCGATATTGATCGCGCGGAATGCTGGCCCGCCCTTCCACTGAATGAATGGGAGAGTACTCGTGCCACGCTTCACATGTGGACTCAGATGGTCGGCAAAGTGCGGCTGGCGCTGACCCCACTCGTCAACCACTGGTGGAATGTGACGCTCTACGTCGACCCTCGCGGACTTACTACATCGCTAATTCCCTACCGCGACCGGGCCTTTGAAATCCGTTTTGACTTCATAGCGAATCAGTTGGTGCTCGAGACCAGTGATGGATTAGTCGAGAAGCTTCCCCTCGCACCGCCTTCTGTAGCCGATTTCTACCGGGATTTCCTGGGCATGCTGCGATCCGCAAGAATCGAAGTGAAAATCTGGCCGGTGCCATCAGAAATTCCCGACCCAGTTCGGTTCGATCAGGACCATGTGCACGCATCGTACGATCGCGAATATGTTGAGCGATTCTGGCGGATTCTGCTGTCGGTCGATTCGGTCTTTGGTCAGTTCCGGTCGCGCTTTATCGGCAAGTGCAGTCCAGTACATTTCTTCTGGGGCAGTTTCGATTTGGCAGTCAGCCGGTTTTCAGGCCGGCGGGCTCCCGAACAGCCCAACGCAGACGCTATGACCCGCGAAGGCTATTCCCATGAAGTCAGCAGCGTAGGCTTCTGGCCCGGCAGCGGCGACATCAAAGACGCAGCATTTTATTCCTACACTGCTCCCGCGCCCCAGGGATTTGGACAAGCTCCGGTCAAGCCTGACGCAGCGTTCTTCCTACCCAAATTAGGCGAATTCGTGCTGATGTACGAAGACGTCAGAAAAGCTGCTTCCCCGAGTGCTGCGCTAAGCGAATTTTGCCAAACAACGTACGAAGCTGGCGCAACCCTTGGCCACTGGGACCGCGCGGCGCTGGAAAGGTAGGGCAACACCGGAGCGTCGGGTCGAACGGACATTCGTGGCCGATTCCGGCCGGTCTCCCCTAGTTATAAACTGCGACTCCTTACCTTTTGCGGCTGGCCAAGTTCTCTCGCTTTTTACGTTCTTCCAGCACCTTTTCGAGCTCTGCCTCGCTTTTTGCGATCGATCGGCGAAAGCTCTCTCTGGCTTTGTCTTCGACGTCGCGCCCAAATCTTGCGACAGCCCGCAGGGTCGCGCGCTCCTGGGCCCTTATGACCTGGATGGTGTGACGAGCTCTCTTTATTGCGGACTCAATATCCATCGCTTGATTTTACCCTCGATATCACCTCAACGAATTCAGGCTAATGAGCGCATCAGAAGCGGCGCCCCGCCGGCCTCTCCTCCGCTATTAATTCTTGTTCGAATGGGTGACGGGACAAGACTGCCGGCTCGGACCATTAAGACATGCCGGAGTCAAATATTTCGGTTCCGCAGCCCCGAACGGATGTGTATAGTGTCTTCTCCAATGGCCGAAAATAAAGTACGAAATCACTTTAGCGACTATCTGGGCCATGCTGAAGTGACCATTTATTCCGTTTTAGCCGTTTTACTCTTTATTGCGGCACTGGCGGCAATTGCGAGTACCGGCAAATTGTTGTGGGAGTCTATTGCTCATTGGAGCATCGCGACTGAAGGTTTCCGGGTGCTGGACGAACTGCTGGTAGTACTGATGCTCGTAGAAATTCTGCACACACTGCGCATCTCTATACGTTCCCACATTCTGGTTACCGAACCATTCCTGATAGTCGGCCTCATCGCCTCCATTAGACGTATCCTCGTAATTACCTTGCAGGCAGCTAACCTGACGAAGTCAGATAAGTGGTCACCTGAGAACGCTGGTCTGTTCCATGCTTCCATGCTGGAGTTGGGATTGCTCGCTCTGGTCCTGCTCGTTTTGGTTTTTTCAATCGCACTGCTGCGTCGATACGCGCCCGCCCCGAAGACATTAGAGAATATGTAGTCCCTTTCTCGAGCCGGCACATACTCGAAGGGCCCCAGCTTCGCCGGATTTGTTTCCGCGCCTGCAATCCATCCGCAATGCAGCTGCGTACACATAGCGGGCGACAGCGGCACGCCTGAATAATTAACCCGGCACCATATGGCCAAATGGGCATCCATCGCGTTAATTGTGTGCAGCACCCTGGCTTGGTCGCAGTCGGCGCCATCCAGTTCCGCGGTGGCGCCCACTGGCGCGCTTACATCTGGTACGGACCGGCAAATCATGGCGCTGCAGAATCATGTGAAACAGGTCCCTGGGGATTACGCAGGATATGACCAGCTGGGAGCGGCTTTTTTTCAAAAGGCGCGAGAGACAGGTGATATCGAGTATTTCAACCTGGCCGAGCAGACCCTGAACCGATCCTTGCAACTGGTCCCACAGGACTTTCGGGCTGCCGAGCCCTTGGTCCACATGGCTTCGGTTTACATGGGCGAGCATCGTTTCAGTGAGGCGCTCTCATACTCACAGAAAGCGATGGCTGTCGGCGCCGGAAGCTTGGCGGCTTTCGCAATCGAAGGCGACGCCTACACCGACATGGGCGAGTATGAGCAGGCTGCAGCCGCATACAGCACCCTGGAGAAACTTGGGCAGGCAACCTCATCTCCTCTGGCACTGAGCTACATGCTTGACAGCAGGATCGCGTATTTGAGCTTTCTTAATGGTGATTCCGCCAAAGCCATTCAGCTCATGAATCGCGCCATCGCAGCGGGTCGGCAGAGTAATGTCCCACGAGAAAACCTCGCCTGGCTGTATTTCGAAACCGGGGAGCGATACTTCCAGACTGGAGATTTGGCGAACGCTGATTTGGCTTATCGCGCGGGGATAGCTGCGGACCCGAATCACTACCGCTCCCTTGCAGGACTGGCAAAAGTCCGGGCCGCACAGCAACAATGGGAAGCATCGATCGAGCTTTATCAGCAATCCCTGGCCATTATTCCTTTCCCCGCCTACGCAGCGGAATTGGGAGATGTTTACAAGAGGATTGGCAAGCTTGCCGAAGCCCAGCAGCAGTATGATCTCGTGGAGTACATCGGCCACCTCAGCAAATTAAACCAAGTTTTGGCTAACCGCGAATTAGCGCTGTTCTACGCGGACCATGAGATTAAGCTTCCCGAGGCCCTTCAGTTGGCGCGAAAGGAGCTTGAAGTTCGTCACGATATCTACACATGGGACACGCTAGCCTGGGTCCTATTCAAGAGCGGGCAGCTGCAGCAGGCGGCCGACGCCATGCAAAAAGCCCTTCAACTCCACACTAATGATTCGCTACTGCTGTTTCATGCGGGCATGATTTATCAGCGCCTCGGAGATCACATCGCAGAAGACCTTTTGAAACGCACGCTAACGACAAACCCTTATTTTCATGTGTTGTACGCGGATGTCGCCAATCAAACGCTTGAAAATATTGCCCCATCCAAAGGCGGGGATCTGAGGTCAAATAATGCGCACAGGTAGGAACATCGGCCGCCGCCACCGCTCCCTGGTGACGTTAATGTCATTCGTATTTAGCGCCAGTCTCGCGTTTGCGCACCCGATGGGGAACTTCAGCATTAATCATTACAGCAAAATTAAAATTGCCCCGAAGTCGGTTGATATTCTTTACCTGATCGACATGGCGGAAATCCCTACCTACCAAGAAATGCGCCGGTTCTCCATAACACCACAGAACAATGATCCGACCGCACTTCGATACGTTGATCTACAAGCAGCTCAATTGAAGCAAGGCCTGGCGCTGGAGGACAATGGCCGTTCACTTGAGTTGGCGACAATCTCGCGGCAAGTGCAGTTTGCGGAAGGCGCCGGAGGCCTGCCGACCATGAAGCTCGCCTATGTCTTCAGAGCTGAGCTAGGGGCGGGCGCGGGGACTCATAAAATCTCCTATCACGACAATAATTTCCCCGGTCGCGCAGGCTGGAAGGAAATAGCAGTAGTGGGTGCTGGGTCAACGATTTTGGATAGTACCGCGCCTTCGGTTGACCGCAGCAATGAGCTGAGTACGTATTCCTCTGACGCATTAAACAGCCCGCCCCAGCAACTGTCCGCATCCGTGGATTTCACCACCGGGCCTCCGCCGACGGCAGAGCGCGCCCCGATCCGGGCGGCGATTTCAAGAGCCGCGAGTTCCCAGATAGAAGGTCGGCGGGAGAACCAGGCCGTGACAGCGCCGAAAATACCGCCTACTTTGGAGTCCCCGGTTGTGGCCGGCCGTGGGGGGGCTTCATCAGTTCCCGCCAGTTCGGCGATATCAACATCGCCTCCCAAAAATACGCCTCGCAGCCGCTTCACCGATCTGATCTCAAGCCAGAACAAATTGAGTTTCTGGGTTTTGCTCTCCACCAGCCTGATCGCTGCGGGCCTGGGCGCACTTCATGCGCTCGAGCCGGGGCACGGAAAAACAATTGTCGCGGCGTATCTGGTGGGCTCGCGGGGCACCGCGAGGCATGCTTTCTTGCTTGGAATTGTGGTCACTGCCGCGCACACTGCTGGTGTTTATCTGTTGGGCGGGATAACGCTTTATGCGTCCCGCTACATTGTTCCCGAGCAACTTTATCCATGGCTGGGCGCAATTTCCGGCCTCAGCGTTGCCGGACTCGGTGTCTTCATTTTTCTACGGCACCTTACCGGCGAAACCGGAGACCATTCCCACGCCGCCGGAGTTCAGCACTCGCATTGGTTTCTTTCGATGTTCCAGCAGCGTGCTGCGCAGCCAGATTCGGTCCGCATCGTTTCTGCATCCGGCAATTCCACCCCGCAACGCCCGCTCTCTTTGCGCGAGCTTTGTTTGCTGGGTATCACCGGCGGCATCGTGCCATGCCCCGCCGCGCTGGTCGTTCTTCTGAGTGCTTTCTCCCTTCATCGCATTGGGTTTGGTCTATTTCTCATCACAGCATTCAGCTTCGGACTAGCGGCAGTACTAGTGATCGTTGGCCTAACGATGGTCTATACGAAACAATTCATGGCCTCGCGAGTACAAAGCGGAGGAGCAATCGCGCGATATCTTCCGCTATTCTCTTCGGCCTTCATGGTGGTGCTCGGGGTGGGAATTATAGCGTCGGCTTTCGCTTCGATTCATATTGGCTCGATGCTCTACTCGCGTGACAAGTTAGTTCCCTTTGTGACCGTGGTGCTTCTCGGACTGTTTCTCGGGATGCGGCACTCCACCGATCCTGATCACGTGGCGGCTGTATCCACGATTGTCAGCCGCCAAAAGTCACTCAAAGGTTCCGCCAGTATTGGCTTGCTGTGGGGTCTCGGGCACACATTGACAATTTTTCTGGTGGGGGCCGCGATCATTGTCTTCGGAGTGGTGATACCACCTCGACTTGGATTGTCCATGGAGTTCTGCGTTGCGCTGATGCTGATCCTCCTCGGAATATTCAATCTCGCGGGACTGACCAAGTGGATAACCGAGAAATTTACCCCCGAAGCTTCATCCGGGGAACCGCCGCCCCCGCACGGGACCGTGCTGCAGACGGCCAAAGCCAGGCCGACTGTGCGGCGACAGTTTGTGTCTTATTTTGACGGAACCGTAGGAAGGCTCGGTCTTTATCAAACCATCCGTCCGTTGATCATCGGACTGGTGCATGGGCTCGCGGGCTCTGCCGCGGTGGCGCTTCTTGTACTTTCCACAATTAAGACCCCGCTATGGGCTACGGCCTATCTTCTTGTGTTTGGATTCGGAACCATGCTGGGGATGATGATCATGACAACCGTCATTTCATTGCCTCTTGTCTATGCCGGAAAGCGGCTTTTCAACATGAATCGTCACTTGACCACGGTTTCCGGACTTGCCAGCATGGCCTTTGGAATGTTTCTGGTCTACCACATCGGCTTGGTGGATGGATTGTTCACCTCGCACCCGCACTGGATTCCGCAATAAAACCCATATTTGATTATCGGAGTGACTCCGAATATGCAGGTTTGCTTACCTTGCGTTCAGACCGTAGCTTCATCAGCAAATAAACATTCCCACTCGCAATCCGGCGTCTACCAATGAGCGTACCTGTTACGAGAGCAAATCCAGATATCAACTTCTAAAAGGCGCATAAGCCGGCGGCATTGAAATCTGGCATTGTTCGCAAATCCTGTTTCAACGAGGCAATCCCCATGGAAAAGTTCTTGAGGTCTATGGTGTTGCTCGCGATCTCGCTAAGCCTGCTGGCGCCAGCCAGCGTGTTTGCGTCAAGTCATCGCGAAGCGCCCATCACCGCGCTAGACCATAGCGCCGACGTCACTGACTGGTACGCATTTGTCAGCTACGACAACCCCAACAATGTGATCTTTATTCTGAATGTTGACCCGTTGCTTGAACCTGCGAATGGGCCCAACTACTTCCCTTTCGATCCCAGCGTGCAATACGAGATGCACGTTGACAATGATCAAGACGGCAAGGATGAC
>JAFAWN010000294.1 GCA_019241735.1 Terriglobales bacterium | reverse complement strand
CAGCCTTCATCTTATCGATCTCGGGGAGTTGCACATCGGTAAGCAGTTCCCAGTATCTCCACATCATGGAATCGGAGATGGACATCAGCTTCCCGTACATTTCGCGGGGCGGCTCCTGAATTCCTATTGCATTTCCGAGCGACTTAGACATCTTCTGCACGCCGTCGACGCCTTCCAGAATCGGTACAGTCAGCACCACTTGCGATTCTTGGCCATGGCTGCGCTGGAGTTCACGGCCCATGAGCAGATTAAACTTCTGGTCCGTTCCGCCGAGTTCAACATCGGCTTTAAGCGCGACCGAGTCGTAAGCTTGCGCCAGCGGATAAAGCAGTTCGTGGACGGCGATCGGTTTCTCTTCCTGGAACCGCTTATGAAAGTCTTCGCGCTCCAGCATCTGCGATACGGTGAATTTTGCCGCCAGACGGATCCAGTCTTCCGATTTCAATTTGCCGAACCACTCGCTGTTGAATCTCACTTCGGTCTTGAAGGAATCGAGGATCCGATACACCTGCGCCATGTAGGTCTTGGCGTTGCGCATGATCTCGTCGGCGCTCAGTGGAGGGCGGGTGGCGGAACGCCCGGTAGGATCGCCGATCATTCCGGTAAAGTCGCCGATTAAGAAGATGACGGTGTGTCCCAAATCCTGAAAATGTTTAAGTTTGCGCAGTAGGACCGTATGGCCTAGGTGGAGGTCTGGCGCGGTAGGGTCAAAGCCCGCCTTGACGCGAAGCGGCTTGTTTTCAGCGCGTGATTTTTCCAGCTTCGCGCGAAGTTCCGCCTCACGGATAATTTCCGCCGAGCCTTTCTTGATGTAGGCGAGTTGCTCGTCAACCGCAGCGAAGGGTGGCATGGGTCGAAATTATACCGGGGTTCGCTTTGTCATCGCCGCCTCTTGTTCTCAATCTCGACTGCGACACGATAGTAGGAAAACTGAGGCCCTCGAATCATTTCGGCACGAAAGGTAAGCAGGCTTCACTTCCTTACCAGCCTTCTGCCGGCTACTTCAAATTTCCCAGTGAGCACAACATTGATGGCTTCTGAATATGCGATGTGTTCCTGCTCCAGAATTCTCTTCGCCAACGTATGTTCATCATCGTTTTCAAGGACTGGAATTGCCTTTTGCACAATTATTGCTCCATGGTCGAGCTCTTCGTCGACAAAGTGCACCGTGCACCCCGCGACCTTGACCCCGTAAGCGAACGCTTGCTCCTGCGCTTCCAGGCCAGGAAATGCAGGCAGCAGGGAAGGATGTATGTTCAGAATCCGGTGCGGGAACTGCCTTACAAACCACGGCGACAGCAAACGCATATATCCCGCCAGGCAAACCAGATCGACTTGGTGTTTTTGCAGAACTGCTGCCACCTCGCGATCATGTTCTTCCCTCTCTTTTCCCTTTGAAGGAAGAACGACGGCCTCCAGACCGAGTTGACGCGCGAGTTCAAGGCCGCCCGCATCCGGCTTATTGCTTATCACGGTACTTATTTTCGCGCCCGGTATCTTTCCCGCGGAGATATTCTCGGCAATGGCCTTTAAGTTTGAGCCGCGTCCTGAAAGTAAGATTCCGATGTTTTTCATTTCACATCCGGTCTCATCGCGCTAGGCACCCTCGCCCATTCGGCAACCATCGAGCAGACAGCTTAAACCAGCGCAAATCGTAATGATGACATGAACTTCCGAGCTGCGCTCTGAATTGCTCCGGTGCGCCGAAATGTTTTTGGTTTGCGTGTCCCGACATGGTTCAGTATAGTTTTGGGTTGTATGTATCAGGACTTCCACGCGGTTAACCGCTGGACCAGGCAGAATCTGCATTGCAGTTATCAGGCCTTGATCGTGGCAATTGCCACCCGCCACGCCGATGCTGTAGACATTAAGTTCCTGGTCGATGGCCGTCCGGTATGGGTTGCATTGCCCCATTCAGCCTGGAAACAGTACAAGAATCAAACTGGCCGGGTTATTACCGATCCTCTGGCGGTTCAAATTGCCGGACACTTTCTCAAGACCGCTCTGGAATCTGGCGAAGGGGTGGACCGGGACATTTATTCCCTGACCGTGGAACAAACTTTAGCGCATCTGGACGCGGTTGTGGCGAACGCCGAACCTGCTCTGACCATCAAAGATTAGGCTGATACTGGGCCTTGCCGGAGGATTCCTTATGGCTACCGCGATGCATGTCGGCGACGTGGCGGAATTGCTGGACGGCGAACGGGTGCATTTTAATCTCGCGTCCGCCCCGCTGGCAGAATACGCGATCGCCCGCCAGGAAGCACGGCTCTCATCGAAAGGCGCCGTAGTCGGGTACACCGGCCAGCACACCGGACGCTCTCCTAAAGACAAATTCATCATCAAGGACCGGGTGACCGGGGACAAGGTTGCGTGGGGCGACGTCAACCGCCCCATGGACCCTGCGGCCTTCGACGCGCTGTACGACAAAGTGATGGAGCACCTCGGAGGCCGTGAACTTTTTGTTCAGGATTTATATTGCGGAGCTGATCCGCGGTATCGCCTGCCCATACGCGTCGTAAATGAGCTGGCCTGGCATAATTTGTTTGTCCGGCAACTGTTCATCCGCCCCCAGGCCGATGAATTGAGGCGGCACAAGCCGGAATTCACCGTCATTTCGGCACCGGATTTCGTCGCCGATCCCAGACGTGACGGCACCAATTCCGGCGCCTTCGTTTTGCTGAATTTTTCTCGTCGCGTGGTTTTGATAGGTGGGACCGCGTATGCGGGGGAGATGAAGAAATCCATCTTCAGCGTGATGAATTTCCTGCTGCCGCCACGCGATGTCTTTCCCATGCATTGCTCCGCCAATGTCGGAAGCGACGGCGTCACTGCGTTGTTTTTTGGGCTTTCAGGGACGGGTAAGACAACGCTCTCCGCTGACCCTTCGCGGCGGTTAATAGGCGATGATGAGCATGGTTGGAGCCCCGAGGGAATTTTTAATTTCGAGGGTGGTTGCTACGCAAAATGCATCAAGCTCTCGCAGGAAAACGAACCCCAGATCTGGAACGCAATCCGCTTTGGGTGCGTTCTGGAAAATGTGGTGCTAGATGCGGATAACCGGCCCGACTTTAATGACGGCAGCCTGACCGAAAACACCCGCGCCGCCTACCCTGTGGATTTCATCGAGAACTGCGTTATCCCGGGCATCGGTGGCCATCCCAAAAACCTGGTATTCCTCACCGCCGATGCCTTCGGTGTACTCCCGCCTATCTCACGCCTAACTCCGGAGCAGGCGATGTACCATTTCCTGTCCGGCTACACCGCCAAGGTTGCGGGTACCGAAACCGGAGTGACTGAACCCCAAGCCACCTTCTCCACCTGTTTTGGATCGCCATTTATGCCCCTGCCACCTGGAACTTACGCTGAAATGCTGGGCCAGCGGCTGCGTCAGCACGATGCTCAATGCTGGCTGGTGAATACAGGCTGGCAGGGAGGGAAGTATGGCGTAGGCAAACGCATGTCTTTGCGGTACACGCGGGCCATGGTGAATGCCGCCATTGAAGGCGAACTTCAAAAGGCCGAGTTTGAAGTCGAGCCTACGTTCGGGTTTACGATTCCAAAGAGTTGTCCTCAGGTCCCCCCTAAAACCCTGAACCCCAGGAATGCCTGGACAGACAAGACCGCCTTCGATCAGCAGGCAGCGGATTTGTGTGAACGCTTCCGGAAGAACTTCGAGAAATTTAATGTTGCCGCGGAAATAAAAGCGGCTGGTCCGGCGCCGCTTCGTTCATAGTTTGAAATTAGCTTCCGCTCTTAAGCCCGCTTAATTGCCCTCACGATAAGCACCAGGATTACAGCTCCCAGGATCGCAACCAGAATCATGGGAACCAGGCCGCCGGATGTATAAACTCCGAGTAAGCCAAGCAGCCTGCTGCCGATAATCGCGCCCACGATACCCAGCACAATGTCTAGTAAAGGCCCATAGCCTGAGCCTTTCATTATTTTCCCTGTCGCCCAGCCTGCGATCAGCCCCACCAGAATGATATAGAGCAAAGTCATACTCCCTCACTGGCGATTCTTTTTTTACGCGGAATGCTAGGCTTTCTGCGATGTTTCAACCTTGTTCTGATCGCGTTCCACGTCACGCAGCCGGGCAGCCTTCCCTCTGAGTGCGCGTAGATAGTAAAGCTTGGCGCGGCGAACTTTCGAAGAGCGAAGCAACTCCACCTTGTCAATCACGCGGGCTTTTTCCGGGAAAATTCGCTCCACTCCCTGCCCGAAGCTGACCTTGCGCACCGTGAAGCTCGCTTGCGGTCCACGGCTGCGCTTGATGACAACGCCTTCGAAGGCCTGGAGACGCTCCTTTTCTCCTTCTTTGATCTTCACGTGCACGCGGACGGTGTCGCCCGCCACGAACTTCGGTAGATCGGCAGGCTTGGTCTTGGCCAGCAATTTTTCGATGATTAAATTCGTCATGATTTATCCCCCCTGAACTTAGAAGTCTTTTTGCCTGATTTGAGCCAGCACTTTCTGGTCTGCATCATTTAATCGCGCGTCCGCGAGAAGATCAGGCCGGTTACGCAAGGTCTTCTCCATCGCCGCGCGGCGCCGCCAATTTCGTATCTGCTCATGATCCCCCGACAGCAAAACCTCAGGCACTTGCAGCCCCCGAAAGTCTGCCGGTCGCGTGTAATGGGGATAATCGAGCAATCCCCCAGCGCCGCAAGTTGACTTCGGACCGGATAGAGTGTCTTCAGCGCCGGTGCCGAACGAGTCCTGCCGTGCTGAGGCTTCATTACCCAGTGCACCGGGAATAAGCCTGGCGACAGCGTCCAATATTACCGCCGCTCCCAACTCCCCGCCGCTGAGGACGTAATCCCCAATCGATACCTCAAGGTCGGCCAGGTGCT
>JAFAWN010000073.1 GCA_019241735.1 Terriglobales bacterium | reverse complement strand
CGTCCGAATTGGCGCGATTGAGGTCTGCCAGCGAAGTATTCAACGCCGCTTCCGCTGCTGTCGCATCCGTTCGCGCCGCATCCACCGAAGCCTGAGTGGCATTGACGTCCGCGTTCGATTGCACATCTTCAAGTTGCGCCAGCATCTGGCCCTTGCGCACCCGGTCCCCTTCCCTGACGTACAGTTTGGTTATCTTCCCGAAAGCATTGGCGCCGATATTCACATACGTTTTCGGCTTAATTTCACCCGAGGCGCTTACCACTGCGGACAAGTCCATGCGGTTGACCTTCGCGGTCTGCACGGTCACGAGATTCTTGTGGCTCTGGTGGACGGAAAAACCGGCAACCGCCAGCAATAAAACCGCTACCCCGACGCCGATCGCGAATTTCTTCCACGTACTCATCGATTTCCAGTGGTGATGCCGTCAAAAGCTGTCGCGCGCACTCGTACACGATTAGAGATACGAACCGTGCCTCGCGGAAGTTCCCGGAGGCTCAAAAGTCCTAAAAAACTTCAGAAGGGGTCCAATCCGGGCACCATGCAATTATATGCGACTCAGATTGGGCCCTGATAGCGGCGCAGGCGCACCGCTGCGGCAAGGAATACGGCGGCCAGCAACAGCCCGATCCAGAGCGCGGGGCTGAGCAGGAATGGGGCCGGGGTTATGTGTGTCATAGGGTCGGTGGGGAAGATATCTGATGGCATATAACTGATTGGGCTGGGGCCACCCAGCAGCCGGAACCCCACCAGGGTAGCGAAATAATGTGAATGGAAGGCAATCTTTTCGATGCCGGCAATTGCTACCAACGGCAAAGTCGCCCACAGGAATGGCGCGCGTCGCGCCCAGCCGGACATCAACAGCAGCCAGCAATATATCGGCGCGGGCCACAACGCATGTGCGGTCACCACGTGGTAGAGCAGCAACAGTGACATCCGCCAAACCGGCAAATGCGTCCATAGGGAAGCCACACTTTGGCCGCTCGCGATCAGGATCCCGCTGCTCAGCAGCAGAATCGCGAATTGCAGGACCAGGGTGATGGCAAATGTCAGCAGAGGCAAAATAAAAAACGGGATGCTGGCTTTGGCCAGCACGGTTGTCAGGTCTGAAACCGGCAGCGACTTCCAGAACAGAATGCTGCGGTCGCGGCGCTCGCTGTGCAGCGCCTCGGAACAATAAAACAGCGTTACCAGGATGTAGGCCCCCATCAGGAAAGCATTCGCGGTGTTGTACGGCTTCAGAATCGCTGCGCGATATCGCTCTGCATCGACGCCGGCCAACTGACGCATTTGCGCTGGAAGATGGAACATGCCGATTAAATTTACGACGAGAAATAGGGCCGCGACTGCCAAGGGCGCCATGTAAACGTAACGGTTCTCCCACAGTTCACGCCGGATGGTCCAATACATACGCTGGAGCCCTGAGATTTCTGCTGATGCGAAAGTCTGCTGGCGGTTTATCCGCTCGGGGACGGACCCCGGCATCGCACTGGATTCAGTATTCAAGTTAACTTGCTCCCCGGCAGGGCTCGTTATCCCCATTGCCCATTACCGCAACAAACAAGTCAGCAATGCCCGGAGTACGCACCTCGCCAAAGCTTGCTAATAGTGCCAAGTTCCCGTGGGTCTTTAGATCGAAGAGCAGGATGCTGCGACCGAAGACCTGGCGTTCCTGGATCGGCTGAAGTTCACGCGCCTTCTCGACATGCTCCGGACGTACGGCCACTTCTGCGTAGCGAGACTGCAATTCGTCCATACTGCAGCTGAGTACGATGCGGCCTCGATTGATAAACACGACATCGGTGATGACATGCAGGATCTCTTCCACTTGATGAGTCGTCAGCACGATGGTGCGGCTGCCGTCAAAGTAATCATTCAGCAGGGAATCGTAGAATTGCTTGCGAAAAAGAAGGTCGAGGCCGAGGGTCGGTTCGTCCAGCACTAGCAGGCGTGCGTCAATCGCCATGACGATAGCCAAATGAAGCTGTGCCACCATGCCTTTCGACAACTCCTGCACTCTGCTGTATTGCCGGATGCTGGTCTTCGCTAAAAAGCCTTCGGCCTTCGCCCGTTCGAAGCGCGGATGCACTCCGGCAACATAATCGAGCAGCTGCGAGACCCGTATCCAGCGCGGAAGCACGGCAACATCGGAGATGAAACAGACATCCCGCATGAGCCGGTCACGCTCGTTCCATGGATCGCGCCCGAGAACCTTCAACTCTCCCTGGTATGGAGTAAGTCCGAGGATGGCATTGAGCGCGGTGGTTTTGCCCGCGCCATTGGGGCCAATGACTCCGAGGATGCGGCCTGCTTCGACCTGCAAACTGACGGCGTCCAGTGCGAGGGTCGTGCCGAAGGATTTCGATAGTCCGCGGGCTTCAATGACGGTCATGGTTTTGGCTTCTCCTTCACAGGGTTCGCTGTTGCGACATCGGATTCTGTCTTGTCCATTGCCTCTTCTTCCCCGCCGTCATTCAATAATTCTTCGGTCTTGAGGCCCAGCCGCTGGATAGTTGCGTGGATCCTCGGCCATTCTTCGCCGATAAACTTTTTCCGCTCAGCTCGCAGCAGAATTTCCCGCGCACCGGCATTGACAAACATTCCCAGTCCGCGCCTAGTCTCGACCAGTCCTTCATCCACCAGTTGCTGATAACCCTTGAGGACCGTCAGTGGATTGACGCGGTATTCAGCAGCGACGCTGCGCACCGAGGGCAGCGGATCGCCTTCCTTGAACACCCCATCCAGGATCATTGCGACCACGCGGTCGCGAAGCTGGCGGTAGATCGGCTGACTGTCGTTCCACTCACGGTCCATCCTGGGTTCCAGTAATCGCCTTCCAGTTATCGACTGGCAGAAGATACATTCTCGCTGTTTACGCGTTGCAAGTCGAAGTGGGCATGCATGGGCTTGTCTCCGGGCATCATGTAGGTCCAGTCCTCAGTATGGTGATTGGAGTCGATTGCGGTGAAGACAGCATGGTGCATGTGTCCATATTGCGTGCTGCCGGAGACGTCCACAAAATCAAATTCGATCTTCTTACCATCCGGCGATGTGCGTGCAACCATGCGCGGGCGATTCCCGGCGTCACAATAGTGGACCAGGGTGAGGCGGTCGCCGTCCACATAGAACGTTGTGACGGGGTGATCGTAATGCGCGGCGTCAAGGGGAGTCCCGGCCTCCTGCATCTCATGCACCAGCGCGTTTCCCCTTGAAGTCACCCGCATCGAGATATGTAAAGGCTTTCCGTCTGACATTTCAGGATGTGGCGGGTCAAGTGTGACGGCGCCTTGCCATTCTCCGGCGAGAACCTTCAGTTGGGTGAATGACTTTTGCGCTTCGGAAGGTGGCGTGACGCTCTTCGCGTCATGTTGGGCAAAAGACAGGGTGGACATCGACAGCAATAAAAGGGTCAAGAGGTAATGCAGCGATTTCATATGTTCTCCTTAGGGCGTTTTGCAATCGTCCGACACTGTTATACATAACTATAACACTACAACATTGTCAAGAGGAATTAACCTTCGATCGTTTAATTTCCACTGCGAACGTCCCGGTAGCATTGAGCCGGTATGTAATCTTGGGATTTTCAGTCGGGTGCCACCTTTTCTGTCCTTACGAGCATCTGTAGGTATTGAGTCAGGCCGACTCTCTTGGGAGTGGTGAATCCGGTTAGGTCGGTTCCATTATTTGGTTCACCAGCATCCGTACTTGCTTGCCTCGTGCTTAGGCGAGGACTAAAATAGAGGTAATCGAAGTCTTCCAACGTGGGTGTCCTTTACATGGTAGGTTTTCGCAGTGTGTTTTTGTGGTTTCTTTCGTTAGTTTTAGTTCCAACGTGGGCTTTTGCCCAGGAATCGGATAAATCCGAGGCATCGCAACCCCCCGCGTCGTCCCAGAATGGGACCCAGCAATCTGACCCGCTAAAACGCCCACTTACCGATAAGCAGAAGAAGCAGAACGAGAAGCGCTTCAAGCAGGAAATAAGCTCAACCTATAAAAAGTGGCTTAGCGAAGACGTCGCCTGGATTATTACTGACGAGGAACGGGCGGCATTCAAACAGCTTTCTAATGATGAAGAGCGCGACCAGTTCATTGAGAACTTCTGGCAGCGTCGCGACCCCACCCCTGACACGGTCGAGAATGAATTTAAGGAAGAGCACTACCGGCGTATAGCGTACGCCAACGAACACTTTGCCGCTGGAATCCCGGGATGGAAGACGGATCGGGGGCGGATGTACATCATGTACGGGCCTCCAGACGAGATAGATTCCCACCCTTCGGGCGGCTCTTACGAGCGTCCAATGGAGGAAGGCGGCGGTGAGACCTCGACCTTCCCGTTTGAAGACTGGCGATATCGCTACATCGATGGAGTGGGCACTAA
>JAFAWN010000278.1 GCA_019241735.1 Terriglobales bacterium | reverse complement strand
AGAACACAGTCGACACGCTGGTCCAGCAGGGATTCCGAAGCCAGGACATTTCGGTCCTGATGCCTGACAACAGGGGAACCAGGGACTTCGCAGCCGAGAAAGACACTAAAGCGCCGGAAGGCACCACGACGGGGGCTACGGCGGGAGGCGTCATTGGCGGCACGCTCGGCGTCCTTGCCGGTATCGGCGCATTGGCGATTCCGGGCCTGGGCCCGTTCATCGCCGCCGGACCTATCATGGGCGGACTGGCCGGGCTTGGCGTCGGCGGCGCAGTGGGCGGACTTATCGGAGCGCTCGTTGGTATGGGAATTCCGGAATACGAAGCCAAGCGTTACGAAGGCAGGGTTAAACAGGGAGGCATTCTCATCTCCGTGCACTGCGACGATTCCAAGTGGACCAAGAAAGCCAAGGACATCCTCGAGAGCACCGGGGCGGAAGATGTTTCTTCCACCGGCGAAGCCGGCGCTGACTTCTCGAAGACCAACAAACCCATGGAGCGCGCCAGCTAATATCGCGACTCTATAAGCAGATTAAGGTCTTGGGCGGCAAGCCTGAGACCTTTTTTATTGGGCAACACGCAGCTCCCACTCCAGTGCCTTCAACTAAGCTGAGATTATTTGAAACGCCTTGAAGCGCTTAGGAAATTTCATCACAATCAAACGCTACAAAATGTAGCCAATATAATTGACTGTACGTTGGCTATAAGTTGACTATAAATCAAACCCTTGACGCGCTTTTCGAGGAATTAGGGATTGCTGCACCGCTAAAGCCCAGGCGATTTTCCTTCCTTAATCAGTAGCCTTCAAACTGCACCACTACCAAAGCTTGGGCAGCACCGCCGGCACCCGCTCTCGGTATTCCCTGAATTCTTCTCCGAAACGCCGGCTTAATTCCTCATCCTCGAGCCTGATCATGATCGCGCCGGTCACTATGGCGAAGGCGGTCAGGCCGGAGCAGACCGCGACTCCGGTGCCGATGCTCCAGCCCAGCATTTCACATAAATGCGCCAGATAGATGGGATGGCGAATGTGTTTTCGAATTCCCGATCTGACCAACCGCTGTTCAAGATTTCCCGCTAAAACTTCCGGCAGCCCGCCAAGTTGCGCCAAACTGAAGTTGACCGCCGCAAAACGGTAAATGGTCAAGCCGCAGACAAAAAGCGCCACCGCAGGGAGCCAAGCCCAGGGCGATCTATAGGCTGTCACCTTACGCCACGGCGCTGTAACCGCCGCGGCCACGATCCACATCCCAATCCATAGGGGCAGAAGCGCGCGATACGGAGAACGGAACCGGGAACGCCAGTAATCAGCGCGGGGATGAATAAGCAGCCAGAAACCGGGAATGGTTGCATAGACGCAGCAGGCAAGCCAGCCAACTGCGTTTAGAACACAGCTAGATTGCAAGCACCCACCTACCGGCCGCGAACTACAAACTTTGCCGAGCTCATGTTGTCGTAACGATCATAGACGCGAACCACGACTACGTGCTCCAGCGTGCGATCGCTCTTCACTGGGGCGCGAGTGGAGGCGTTACCAGCAATGTCTTCTGCTACGGGAGCGTGGAAGTCATAAGCTTCGTCCTTCGAATCCGACAGCTGACCGATGGGTTCAACCAGTCGCCAGTCGCCGGCGTCGATGGAATATTCGGCCCGCTTTATCGGTGAGAAGCTGTCGGAGGCGCGGAAGCTTACGTGAAGGTCCCCGGATTTCGCGCTGGCCTGGAGGTTGAGGATGGCCGGCGCAGTGGTATCGACTTCGAAGCGCGCGCTTTCTTTTTCACCAGACAGCGCCTGGCCGGGAGAATGGGACGGCGCATCGGAGGCGACCACCTTGACGGTATAGACGCCGTCAGGCAGCAGCGACGCATCGAACGAGTAAAATTTTTCCGATAGATTGCCTTTAAGCAGCTGCCATCGGGTGTCTCCTTCGCCGCGATAGTAAACGGAATACGTCATGACGTCGTCGTTATCGTCATGCACGGTCCACTTCACGCCAATCGAATCACGGTCGTGGGAGGGAACTGGAGCGGGATCAAAGTGTTGTCCGCCTACCATTTCCCCGCTTGCAGGTTTGGGAAGCGACTGGTAGCGCACGCCGAGTTGTACCGTGATGTCCTCAAAATCCGGCGCTACATTCTGCGGAAGGTAATTCAGCGCCACCACTTCCAGACGTGGCGGGGTAGCTCCGGAATGTAACTGGGCCTTCCATTGAATGAATCGCGCCGGCGGGACCCTTACCTCACTGTCTTTGTTCAAATCGATGGAAGTCCAGTCGCTCCAATTGCGGTCCGGATTGTCCACATTGCCGCTGCGGGCGAACAGCTGGATATTTCCAGAGCCGCGGAACTCAGCGCGTCCCCAGCGCGAAAAGATTCGTGCGTCGAAGACATCGCTTTCGTAGCTGCCCTCTGCCTCGGAAGTTGCACCCAACACAAATACTTTCCCCAGATTACTGGTCGAGACGTACAAGCCACCATCCGGAGTTTTTGCAAACCCGGTGACTTGAGTGGCGCTCGCCTTCAGCAGATCGGTGTATTCATCTTCGCCGGTGATACGAAAAATATGGCCGCGATTGCCCGTACCCACCAGCAACCGGTCTTGCTGATCGAAGGCAAGGGCATAAACAAGATCTTCCCGGGATGACCAGAAATGACGGGGCGAGCCATCGGGCGAGATGCGGTAAATTTCGGAGCTGCCGCCGCCGCTTCCGCTGTTACTGGAAATGCCGACAGGTGTGCTGCCGCCCGAAGCTGAGCTTGATCCCGAGGCCCCGGGACCCCCTGAAGCGGGGGCCGGTGTTGGACTCGGTCCTGGCGCAGAGAAGGCGCTTGAGGACGCAGATCCGCCGCGCTTCTCGCCCACAGCCGCGGCGTAAATGTAGCCCGCCTTATCGATTGCGAGCGCCGTGATCTCCTTCTTGGGAGCGCTGTACAACACGAATCCTTCACCCGCTGGAGAGATCCGGTACACCAGGCCGCTGCCATCCGATCCCGCAATCAAATTACCTTTGGAGTCGAACGCCAGAACGCGAATATGGACTTCGTCACTCTTGAAAAACAGCGAGTGATCGCCCTTCGACGTTACCCGGAATATCTCTCCATGATCGCCGGTGGCTACATACAGCTTTCCCGAATTGTCCATCGCCAGGTCCCATATATATTTGGTGCCGGGATCGAAATAGACTGACGAACTCCAGTTCGAACTCCTCGAGTCTGGCGCCTGTGGTCGGGCCTCCTTTTTTAAATTCGCGCCGTGCTCGATTCGATAAACCTTGCCGTCGGGATTCGTCGCGGCATACACAATGCCATTCTTTGCCACGACCAGGGCCTGCACCTGCAATTCGCGAGGCTCGAAAATAACTTCAGTCGTTCCATCAGGCTTGATGAGATACACGCGCGCGGGCGAACCGGTGGCTGCGTATAGATTTGCCGCCGGGTCGGAAGCAATGGCCCAGATAAAAGTGGCGGGGGTCGTAGCTAGCGTTTTGAACGCAGGCGCCAGTTCCAGGCCTCCGGTGCTGCGTATCGCTATTCCGTTCCCGGTTCCCCGGGTGAATTCGTCAAATTTCGATTGTTCCCATGTGCGCGTGCCTTCGCCAAACAGCATCGCGGAGACAAGCAGAAAGCTGGCAGGAAGAATGACAAGAAATCTGCGCGAGATCGCCACGTTCATACCCTCGATTTTCGCGGGAGAGATTTCAGATTATCACGGCGCGGAAGCAGGCAGAGACCGACGCAACAAACCAAAGTTTGCCGCTAAAAACCTATAAACGCCGCAACGTTTCCTGCGACTACTTGATGGTGACGGTAAGCAGCTGGCCACCGGCGACCACAAAGTCCAGAGGCTCAGTGGAAGTTTCATTTACCGAGGATTCCCCGAGCACGATCATGTCCTGGGTCCCTTTCATTCCTTCCATGACGTTCATCACGGAAAGTGGAAGGGTTGGCATCACCTTGTCGGCAATCATCGCTTCCGGATCAGCCTCCAGCAGCGACACATAAACCCGGTTGTTCACATGCTGATTGTTCATCATCGCGATGGTTGAGGCCAGGTCCAGTTTCCGCCCTATCCCCGGCACCGCATGACGCACACGATCCAGAGTTTCGCCATCGCTGACCAGTATGTTCAGCGGCCCTTTAGACGCGGACGCGGGAATATGCACTTTGATCTGCCGCACAATGCCTTCACCACGGTACGGACGCAAGACCGTCTCGATGGTAATGTCATCGCCCGGGCGGGCTTCGGTCAAGTCGGTGCGGGCGCTTTCCAGACGCGCCCAGTGGCGGTCGCTGGAAAGATCAAAATCGAGTTCCACTCCATGCACCGCAGGAACATTGTAGGGATTATCGTAGATCCGCCCGAAGCGGTCGCCGACAGAAAGCGCAGCCAGCATAGCCGCCGGTTGTCCGCCTTCCGCAGCCGAAAACATGTTCTGAACGCTGACCTCCGGATAGCCGTCCACTCTTATGTGGCCACTCAGACGGTACGTCGTCTCTTCCCCGTATTCGTTCATGCCATGCAGCGCGTTGAAAACCGTCGCCATCATTGCCACCGGACTCAGCTTGGGATTGTTCAATATCTCGTAGTGAAATTCCTTGGCGGTCGGGCCTCCGTGAATTTTCAACGTCACCGGAATCATCTCCGGCTTCCTCCCAAACTCTCCCATGATCCCGGTATGGCGGTCCTGGACGAACGCTCCCACAGCTTCGGTGGCATTCACAATCTTGAAAGCGTTCATCGGCGACGGAAGCGTGGCCAGTACCTCGGCCTTGGTCATCGGCAGATCCACCGCGCCAAATTGCAGCAGCGGATGCCCGCATGCCAGCAGATGTTGCGCGTCCATGTACGTCACCGTGCACGTGGCCGCAATATCCATGTCGCCGCGCACCAGAATCGCGCTGACCGCAGAGCCGGGCTGCAATGGCTCCGGCTGCTTCACATCGCTGACCGATCCCACACCCATCACCGGAACGATTCCGGCGGAAGCAAACTGTGGCGCGAACCTCTGCACCGCATCCTCGGAGAAGCCGCTAAACACCAGCGGGGTCTCAATCGGCTGCAAATAATTGGAGACGTTCCCCAACGATCCGCTCTGCACCCCCGGTCCCGATGTCTTGTTCAGCCCACTATTCACCGCCTTCGGCTCAACTGCGCCCGTCGAAGGCCGGATATCCAATGCGTTGATCTCCAGCATTTCGGAAATCGGAGTCACTCCGGCAATCGGCTCCTTCGAGAATTCGCCAATGCGGAACGCCAAAGCTCCCGCCAGCTTGCCGTTGAAATAAACCGGGCTGCCGCTCATGCCCGCTACGACGCCGGTGTACTCCGCCTTCGCGCCGCCCAGGCGGACCAGAATAATGTCGCCTTTAGGGCCGTTGGTGTTCTTCAGGATGCCGAGTACCTCGACCTCCATCGCCTCGGGCTTCGTTCCCTGGAAGACGGTGTAGGCGACGCCGCGCATCCCGGCATGGATCTGGCTTACAGGTATAGTTTCAAAGGGTTTAGAATTTTGCGCCAAAATCGCGGGGGAAAGCGCAAGCAGGCAGGCAACAGCAAAGCCGGGAACGGTTCGTCTCATGGGACTCCCCCAGGCGGCCGGTTAGCCGCAGCAAGAGCATCCGCGTCATGTTTTCAGTTTGCCGGTAGGAGAGGAAGAGATGAAAGCCGGGCAAAACATCCCAATCGCGTAGCCCTGCGTCTATACTAGCATAGGGATTTCCAAGGACTTTCATGTTTTCTCAGCACTTTTGCCAAACTTTTGGTCGTACTCTGAAATTACTCCCGGCGCGGCTTTCGCCTATCTCATTGGCAGTATTGACGATCGTTCTGGCGACATCACTTCATACCTCAGCATGGTCTCAGACCCAGCCTGCCCCGAACCCCAATCAGCAGGAAACCCCTCCCGCCGCCGGTGGCCCCCAGAGTGACGTTGGACCCTACGCTATCCCGAAGAAAAAGGAAGAGCCTCCCGCTCCACCCCCGGAAAAGCCCAAAAAAGTCGAAGGGATGCCGAACTACTCGCTCACCGTCGACGTTCCCCTGGTGAATGTTGACGTCCTGGTAACGACAAAGAATGGACAGTTCATCCCCAACCTGAAAAAAGAAAACTTCCGCATAACCGAAGACGGCGTTCCCCAAACCATCAGCAACTTCGCCATTTCAGACGCTCCCATCACCGCTGTGCTGTTGGTGGAATTTGCCTCGACAAATTATTACTTCGTCGTCGACGCGCTCAACGCCGCCTATTCCTTCGCGCATAACTTAAAGAAGGATGACTGGGTGGCGGTCGTCTCTTATGACATGAAACCGCAGATCATGGTCGATTTCACCCAGGATAAAACTGCCGTCTTTGGAGCACTGAACCAGTTGCGCATGCCCGGCTTTGCCGAGACCAATCTGTTCGACGCCCTTTACGACACCCTCGACCGTATGGACCGGGTCGAAGGGCATAAGTACATCATCCTGATCAGTACCGGTTTTGACAGCTTCAGCAAGCTCACCCTCGACCAGATCATGAAGAAGATCAAAACGACGCATGATGTGACCATCTTCCCGGTGAGCATTGGTTGGGCGGAGCGGAATTACTATGAATCACACGGCATGACTGCGCCGCATGGCGCCGGCATACCGATTTCTAATATGGATTATTTGCAGGCCGACAATCAGATGAACACCTTCGCCAAGATGACCGGCGGCCGGGCTTATTTTCCGCGCTTCGAAGCCGAGCTTCCGGAAATCTTTCATGACATCGTCGGCGACATTCGCAACCAGTACAACCTCGCCTACCATCCCACCAACACCAAGCTCGACGGCTCTTATCGCAAGCTGAAGGTCGAAGTGGTTGCGCCCGACGGAGGTCCGCTGAAGGTCCGCGATCAAAAAGGTAAAGACATCAAATACCAGATCATCGCCCGCGAAGGTTACACCGCAAAGCACACCGTGGATTAGCAACAGCTAGTGCGCGTGCAGGAAGCGCTCGAGCCCGAGCAGTATTGCCACTCCCAGAAATACCACCAGCGCCATCTTGATTCCCGGCTCGCGGTTTACCTCAGGGATCAGGTCTGAGGCCGCGACGTAGAAGGTCACTCCCGCAGATAGCGGCAGCCCAAACCCCACCTGGCTGCGAAATAACGCCATAACCAGCACCCCGGCAAAGGTCGCAACTCCCAATAGTGCGGATGCGCCCCAGGCGGTACGCCGGCTTTCGCCACCGGCCAGCATCACCGAGGCCACGGTGAAACCCTCAGGAATCTTGTGCAGAAAGATTGCCAGAAAAATAATCCATCCCAGCCAGTCCGAGACGATAAAGCCCGAGGCGATGGCGATGCCGTCGAAAAAAGTGTGAATGATCAGCCCGGCTAGAACTGAATATCCTCGATGGCGATGCTCAAACTCGGCGTGGTGGGTTTCTTCACCAAAGTGGAAATGCGGCGTCACCGTGTGCTCGAAAAAATGAATCAGAAGATAGCCGAAAAGCGCCAGGAAAGCTGCCCTCTGCCCGCTGAGCGCGAGCGCCGCGGGGAAGACTTCGACCATGGCGGTCGCCAGCATGAATCCTGCGCCGAGCGCAATAAAATATTTCAGATACGAGCGTTCCCAATGTTTTTGGACAATGATCGCGCCGCCAAATACGTTGGCCGCGGCAGCAGTTAACCCCAGCAGAAGACTGAGAAGTATGGGATGCACTTGGCGGAGGATGATAGCAGCTTCGCCGCCCACGAATGTGGCAAGAGTAGACCAGGGGCTGGGTGGGGATTTTCGCCAGGGTGCTCACTCATTCGCGTTTTGTGCGGATGAGTGGGATCAATCCATCATACTCATCCACAACCTTCGGGCCGCAATAAGCAAGAACTAACCTTCATTCGGAAAGCGAATGATGAGCGGCTGGCCCACCTTTACGTTTTGTGTAAAGGTGGGGATTTGCGCTGATCGTCCGGGTGCCCCAGGGTCGCGCCACTTTGGGCGCTAACGTGGGCCGAGAGGAACCAGCCGGGGTGCCCCAATCATTCGCGTTCTGTGCGGATGAGTGGGATCAATCCGTGATACTCATCAAGAACCCTCGGGGCGCAATAAGCAAGAACTCTTTCGAGTTAACCTTCGCGAGAATACTCCACTCTTTCAAAAGACAAATGGGTGGGGCACTCCTGAGCGGATCGTAATATGGCTATGAGCAGTTTTCGGGGGAGGGCTGTTCGCTGATCTCAGCGATTTAAGAAGGCAACAATTAGGCACTCGGCCAGCGTATCAGGGTCTCCCTCTCCATCTCGGACGCCTCCCAGGGCCACGCGCACGCTTAATGAGCTCCGGGATTAGACCCCAGGCTGTGATGCCATCAAGTGGTGCAAAGGAGAGCAAGTTAAACGCAGCAACTCCGAGGCTGAAGAAGCCTAGAAGGGCCAGCAGCAAATTCACCGGCTCGAATGGTGTATACCCGACTACCGCTACCCAAGTTACTAGCGGAAGTGCTACCAATGCTTGTGCCAAGACTCCGCCCCAAGCGATTACGCAGTGATCGAATCCGGAAGCCGGTGTCTCGAACCGCGTGATCCCGTACATCGAATAGAGTTCGATCCCGAACACTTCGCAGTGCCTTTGGCGAGCAAGGATCAGATGACCGCACTCATGGATTAGTAGAACGCTCAGGTATGTAGGCAACCCCACCAGCGCCATGACTGGCTTACGCACCGCGCTGCTAAGGATCAGAGCCGCGATAACAAGCACGGACCAGTGGATGGAAACGTCCACTCCTTTGATCCGCATCACACGCGTGAGTCTCTCCACCCTTACAGGAGTGTAGATTTCTAAGGTCTTAGGCATTGGGCCCTTGGGTTTCGCTATTGAGCGAGAAACCTACTTTATATCTTCCACAAGACGCTGCTGCGGCACCACCGTATTTTCCTTTGCTACGGACACGGACCGCCGTGAGGTCCCGATTCTCAAACTCTCCCAAAAACTTGTCCAGGCTGGCCCACCTTTACGTTTTGTGTAAAGGTGGGGGATTTGCGCTGATCGTCCGGGTGCCCCAGGTTTGCTACGTACTTTGGAACTAACCTGGCCCGAAAAGAATCTTGCCTGTCCAGCCAGGGTGTCCCACTCATTCGCGTTTTGTGCGGATGAGTGGGATCAATCCGTCATACTCGCTCACCCATCAGGAAAAAGCGCGAATGAGCGGAGCACCTCGGCAATTACCCCAAGATCTTCCTCAACTACCCCGAATGCCGTATGTGCAAAACATCGCCATCCTGCACGATGTAGTCTTTTCCCTCGAGCCTCAAGGTCCCGCGGGCGCGGGCGTTGGCTTCTGAACCAGCCTCCAGCAACTGGTCCCAGCGGATCGTTTCCGCGCGGATAAAATGCTTTTCCAGGTCAGAATGAATCGCGCCCGCAGCTTCGGCGGCCCGAGTATTCACCGGAATCGTCCAGGCTCGGCACTCGTCCTCGCCAATGGTGAAGAAAGAAATTAATCCCAGCAGCTTGTAGGTAGTGCGTATCAGGCGCGCCAGACCGCTTTCGGTCAACCCGTAACTCGAAAGAAATTCAGCGGCGTCGGCTTCGCTCATTTCCGCGAGCTCCGCCTCAACTTTGCCGCAGATCGCGGTTGCGCCGGCGTTCGGGCGGGACGCGACCTCGGTCAGGTTGTATTTGCTGACCGCTTCTTCCAGCTCTTTCCCCAGTTCCGAGCTTTCGCTGACGTTGAGCACATAGAAAATCGGCTTCTCGCTGAGGAACATGAATCCGCGCAGCCGCTTTTTGTCTTCCGCGGTCATCTCCATCTCTCGCAGCGGCCGCTCCGATTCCACATGCGCTTTCGCCCGAACGAGCAAATCGAGTTCCCGCTCAAGCTCTGGAGAGCGCATCTTCTTCAGATCTTTCTGCACCCGTTCGATCCGCTTCTCGATTTGTCCCAGATCGCTGATCACCAGGTCGAAATCGACGTTCTTGATGTCGCGCAGCGGATCGATGGGCCCGGCGTGCGGTACCGACGGGTCCTCGAACGCGCGGACTACATGAGCCAGAGCGTCAACGTTGCGCAGGTGTCCGATATAGCTGCTTTCTTTGAGGGCATCCTGGCCGATGGCGCCGACGTCAACGTATTCAATCGATGCGTGAGTAAGTTTTTTCGGATTGTAAATTGCCGCCATGCGGTCCAGTCGCTCGTCGGGCACCTTGGCAACCCCAAGATGCGCTTCACGCGGGTTGGCGTACGCCGGAAGCGAGAGATTTGCCTTGGTCAATATTCGGAACAGCGAAGTCTTGCCCACCTGCGGCAGCCCAATGATTCCAGTTTTCATAAGAAAGAGGTCGTGCGAAGTAATTGCGTAGGAAGACTAAATGATGGGATGGCCGTTGCCAAAGTCAAACAGCGGCAGCGGTCAAATACACTGCCGCTAATCCTAAGATCAGAACTGCTCCCTCGACCCGGACCGACCAGGTATGAAGCACATCGAATCGGTGACGCGCGCCATTCTCGACGAAGCTTTCTGCCGGCGCGGAATGTACATCAGGTGTAAATGATGAGCGAAGCCGGTCCATTCGGGGAATGATGACGAACTGCGATAAAAGCGTTAGCAGCAGCATGGCGAAAACTAAACCCTGACGGGCGGTGAAGTAGCGGGAAAAGCTTCTACGGGCGAAGGTTGAGCTTCCCAGAAAAACGACGGCCGAGATGATGCCCATCACGTGCAGAATTCTTAGGCTTCTTCCCACCATCAGTCCGGCGAGATGTTGATCAGGTAGAACGGAAAACGCGGTGTGGGCAACCGCCGGAAAGAAAATCAGCGCGCCCACCCAGGCGGCCAGTGACAACAAAATTAGAAATCGGACGAAGGACATAGGCAATTATGCGCTGCTTGCCGCGCTCGTCATAGTCGATTCATCGCAGAACGTGCGGAAATACCAGCCGGCTCTCTGAAAACGCGCGCGAAACAAACTCTTACTGCAGCAACTCCGCGGGATGTCCGGTCAGGCGCTCGATCCGCTTGGCAATCGGTGGATGCGTGGAAAACAGACTGCCGAAACTCATCCCCAGAAATGGCTGGATGATGAACAAATGTGCGGTTGAAGGCGTGGCCAGCATCGGCACCCGCCGCGAATATGCGTCCAGCTTGGCAAGCGCGCTGGCAAGTGCGTACGGATTGCCGGTGAAGTGGGCTCCGGTGGCGTCTGCCTGATACTCCCGCGAACGCGAGACCGCCAACTGGATGAGCATGGCGGCAATCGGGGCGAGGATCAGCATCAGAAGTGCGCCGATTCCGCCGCCGCGGCGGTCGTCGCGGTCATTGACGCCACCGAAAAAGAATCCAAAGCGGGAAATAAACGTGATCGCCCCGGCGACCGTGGCGGCGATGGAGCTGATCAGGATGTCGCGGTTGTTGACATGCCCCAGTTCATGCGCCAGCACGCCTTCCAGTTCTTCGTCGTTAAGAAGCTTGAGGATGCCTTCCGTCACCGCCACCGAAGCATGCTGCGGGTTCCGTCCAGTTGCGAACGCATTCGGGGAATCGGTGGGAATGACATAGAGCTTGGGCATGGGGATCCCTATCTTCTGCGTCAGGCGTTCGACCACGTCATAGGCGCGAGGAAGCTGCTCCCGGCTGACCGGCCGGGCACGATAAGTGGCCAGCGCGATCTTGTCGGAAAAGAAATATGCGACGAAGTTGGTGGCGCCTGCTATGACCAGGGCCAGCAACATGCCGTTGTCGCCACCAAAAATGCGCCCAATGAACATCAACATCAGGGTCAAAGCGGTAAGCAGAAACGCCGTCTTGAAAGTATTCCCCATAATATTTGCCGAATCCTACTGTTTTAGATGGAATTTCACGGCGGGAGATTCAGGTGCGGCAAGGCCGCGGCTATCCCGTGCTATTGCTTGGTCGATGAACGGAAGGTTGTTCGAAAAATAGATGAAGACAGCGAAAAACATCCCCCAAAAATTAACAGGCGTCCCGACTCGTTAGAGTCAAAGGACGCCCGGGCAGCCCTCCCCCAGAACTGCTCGTGTATGAAGGTAATTCCCGGGGGGTGTTCTGTGAATGGCACAACTGTGCCAGACCGGGCCACCAATGTGCCATCCGCGCGGCTTTGCTGCAAAGCAAAGCCCATCCACGCCGAAGGCGTTGAAGCCCCGGGCGCGCGCGCCCGGGGCGGGTCAGGGGGCGCGCGCGCGCGCCCGGGGGCGGGTCAGGGGTCGAGTCAGGGGTCGAGCGTTGGGGCGGCGAGCAGGGTGGATGAACTTTCCACCCGATTACGTCCGGAGGCCTTGGCGCGATAGAGGGCGATATCGGCGGCGCGGATCAAATCGTCGCGCTGCCACAAATCTTTTTCCGGGTGCACCGACATTACCCCGACGCTGAGGGTAACGCTGATTGCGCCCGCGCTAGTCTCGACCGGCAGCGCGGCAATGCAGTTTCTCAGGCGTTCACCGCTATCGGCGGCGGCACGCTCATTGCAACCAGGAACGATAATGAGGAACTCTTCGCCCCCGTACCGGCCGACGGAATCGTAGCTGCGGACGGCCGAGGCAAGGCGGGTGGCCGTTTCCTGCAGCACGGCGTCTCCAATCAGATGTCCGTGACGGTCGTTGATGTTTTTAAAGTAGTCCACGTCGGCCATTATGACGCCCACGGGAGCGCTAGTGCGCAGCCCGCGGCGCAGTTCCCTTTCAAGGAGCGAGAGAATCGCGCCACGATTCCACAGACGAGTCAGGGGATCGTGATCAGCGGCGAACTGTACTGCTCCGTGGGCCCGCACCAAGGCGTCCTGGAGTTCGAGGATGCGCTTTCCCGCGCGTACCCGGGCGCGAAGCTCATCCACGTGGAACGGCTTGGTCAAGTAATCGTCGGCCC
>JAFAWN010000460.1 GCA_019241735.1 Terriglobales bacterium | reverse complement strand
GATTTGCAGCGCGCTGGAGCGCTGATTTCCGGCAACGACGAAGAGCGCAAGGCGCTATACCTGGTGTTGCCCGGGAATGTGCGATCGGAGATCAGCACCGCCCGGACAGAGCGTTACGAGAAGGTGGGAAAACCGCCAATAGTTTCCCCGGCGACAATCATTGAAGACCTAAAGCGCCGTGACTTTACCGCAAATGCGATGGCGCTCTCTTTGAATCCGGGGTCGCGCGGCCTGCTGATGGATCCGTACAACGGCGCCGCGGATATCGAGGCGAAGGTGCTGCGGATCTTGCACAACTATGCATTTGTTGAGGAACCGTCGCGATTGATTCGCGCTACGCGCTTCGCGGCGCGCTTCCATTGGACGGTTGAGGAACGTACCCAGGCCCGGTTCGAGTCGGCGAAGGAAAATAATTACATTGATCATATTTCCTCTTCAACCATCGGGTATGAGATCGAACAACTGGCGTACGAAGATGATCCGCTGTTAATTGCCCGGCTGCTGGAAAAGGAAGGCTGGCTCAAAGTCTTAAACGCACACTGGTCAACGGCAAAGGTGGATGCCCCTGGGCTATCCCAGCTCCTGAAAACACGCCAGCAGATGACGGAGCTCGGTTACATTCCGGATGTGGCCGCCTCGGTACTTTATTTCCTCACGGCCAAGCTTGCTGAAAAAGAAATCGCGGCGATGCGGAAACTGATTCCCCGCAAAGACCTGGTTGAAGCCTGGCGGAACATAGAGGATGAGGCCAAGAGTTTCGCCAAGCGTCTCGCGGGAAAAGAAGCGTCCTCACCTTCACGGGCGTGGAAGATGTTATCAGAGGCGCGGCCGGACTTGATTCTGTTCCTAGCGGTGGCGGGCCGGCCTCCAGCCGCCGCCCAAAAAATTAAAAACTTTTTCACCAAATGGCGGCAGGTCCAGCAAAAAATCCCGCTCGCGGAAATGACCGAGCTCAATATCACGCCGCAAATGGCGGAGTATCCGAAGATCGCAAACGAAGTTTTCATGCTGCTGCTGGATGGGAAGCTGCGATCGCACACGGAGATCATGAAGTTTCTGAAGCCATTGGCGCCTCCCCCGCCTCCGCCCCCGCCCCCGGTTCCAGCCAAGCGCGGGCGTGCAGCGAAATCGGCAGCGGCTGCAGCTCCGGCAGGTGCGATGACGGCTGCGACGCCGAAAGGCAAAAGAAAAAGCAATGGGGCAGAAATTGCCAGCCTGGCCGTCGCGGCTGTCGCGAAGCCGGTTACGCCAGAAAAGCCGGCTACATCTGCAGCTGCTAAGAAAGTCTCCGCAGCAACACCAAAACCCACGGCGACGAAGAAGGCGAAAGCAGCGCCAGCTCGATCCGCAAAGAAAGAGTCTGGAAGTCAACCAAACAAGAAAAAAGGCAAGCCGGCGCAGATGAAGTCGAAGTCAGCGAAAAAGAAGAAGCGGTAAGGTCATCGACAATTTCAGCGGGACCAATTCCTTTTTATGATGGTGCGGTTGTGGGCAAACTTGTAAGTGCTTTGGTTGTTTTGATCGCCTTACTTGCGGCTGCGATTAGCCTCACTATCGGCTGGCGGCCTTTCATCGGCGCCGAAGCGCGACCCCTCACATCCAGGCAATTTGAGCGGACTCAAGCCCGTCTCGATCGCGGCCGGTATATTTTCCACCACCTCGCCGCATGCGTCGATTGCCACTCCCCCCACGACCCTTCCAAGGATGGAGCTCCCGTGGTGAGTGGCGCTGAAGGATCGGGCGAAGTCATGCCATTCGACGGTCTGCCAGGGCGGGTCGTCGCGCCCAATATAACCCCCGATACCGCGACCGGCGCGGGAACTTGGAGTGATGATCAACTGGCTCGCGCAATTCGCGAAGGCATCGGGCACGACGGCCGCGCATTATTCCCAATGATGCCGTACTCCCTCTATCGAAATATGTCGGATGAGGACCTCGCGTCCGTGGTCGTATATATCCGCTCCATGCCGCCAGTGGCCCATCAACTGCCGGGGACGGAGATCGTGTTTCCGGTGAAATACCTTATGCGGTCGGCCCCTAGACCGGTAACTGAGCCTGTAAGCGCTCCGCCTACGAAGGATCCAATTTTATGGGGGCGTTACCTCACTACGAGCATGGCGTCCTGCGGTGATTGCCACACCCCCAGGCGCCATGGAGAAGCTGTCGCTGGAATGGACTTTGCCGGCGGGAACGTGTTCAGCGGGGAGTGGGGACATGCGGCCTCCGCGAATATCACACCCGATGCTTCAGGTATCAATTATTACGATGAGGCCCTGTTCATACAAGTTATGCGTACCGGTAAGGTGCGTGCGCGCGCCTTGAGTCCGATCATGCCTTACGAATTCTACGGAGGGCTTTCGGACGACGATCTAAAGGCGATCTTCGCCTATCTGCATTCCGTGAAACCGGTTAGGCACATTGTGGACAACACCGAGCCGCCGACGAATTGCAGACTCTGCCGCATGAAGCATGGCGGCGGGGACCGAAACTAGAATCCCGACTTTTCCGCAGATGCCGGCGCCATTGTGGATAATCCGGCCATTTCTCGCCGCCAATTCCCGCTAGAATTGTAAACAATGTCTCAGTTCGTACACCTGCACCTGCACACTGACTATTCCATGCTCGACGGGGCCTGCGACGTAGATAAGCTCTGCCAGCGGGTGAAAGAACTAGGCATGCCCGCGGTGGCAATGACCGACCACGGAAATATTTTTGGCGCTGTGCATTTCGTCAACGCTGCAAAGCAGGCAGGGATTAAGCCGATCATCGGGTGCGAAGTGTATGTCTGCAAAAAAGAAGATCACAACATCAAGCGCACTCCACCAGAGGGAGATACCTACAATCACCTGCTGCTGCTGGCCGAAAATGAAGAAGGCTACCGCAATCTGACGAAGATTACTTCGGAGGCATCACTGCATGGCTTCTATTACAAGCCGCGCGTCAGCAAACAGTTTCTGGCAGCGCATTCAAAGGGGATCATTGGGCTCTCTGGTTGCCTGAAAGGCGAGGTCGCGGAGCGTTTGCTGGAAGAAAAATATGCGGCCGCACGCGAAGTCGCGGCATCCTACCGCGATATTTTCGGAAAAGATAATTTCTTTCTCGAAATTCAGGATCAGGGGCTGGAGATGGAACACCGTATCCATCCCAACCTTTTTCAGCTGGAAAAAGACCTTGGCCTGCCTCTAGTTGCCACCAACGACAGCCATTATCTGTGCGAAGACGACGCCCACGCCCAGGACGTGATGCTTTGTATCCAAACCGGCAAGTCGATCCAGGACACCAACCGGCTGAAGTTTCAGGGCAGCGACTTCTACGTCAAAAGTTACGACCAGATGTACCGGGTCTTCAAAGATGCGCCGGACGTGCTCTCCCGCACGCTTGAGATTGCTGAGCGCTGCAACCTCCGTCTGGCGAAGGTCAGCAATCCTTTTCCGCATTTTGCCGTACCTGACGGCTATACCTTGGACAGCTATTTCGAGCATGTTTCCCGCGAAGGGTTCGCCCAACGGCTGGAGGGATTGCGTGAACTGTACAGCCAGGGCCGCCTGAAACACGGCATCTCCGAATACGAGCAGCGCATGACGCGCGAGCTTTCGATCATCCAGCAGATGAGTTTTTCCGGGTATTTTCTGATCGTCTGGGACTTCATCCGCTACGCGCGTGAACACAACATTCCGGTTGGCCCGGGACGAGGGTCGGCGGCCGGATCACTGGTCTCCTACGCACTTCGGATTACCGATATCGACCCGCTTCAGCATGAATTGCTGTTCGAGCGCTTCTTGAATCCGGAACGAATTTCCATGCCGGATATTGATATCGATTTCTGTATGAACCGGCGGGGCGAGGTCATCGAGTACGTGACCGCTAAATACGGCCGGGAGAACGTCGCGCAGATAATTACATTTGGAACCATGGCGGCGAAGGCTGCGATTAAGGACGTAGGGCGGGCGATGGATGTTCCTTATGCTGATGTGGACCGCATCGCCAAAATGGTGCCAACCACGCTGAACATCAAACTGGAGCAGGCGATTCAAGACTCGCCGGCCTTGCGGCAGGCTTACGATGGCGATACTCAGGTCCGGCAGTTGATCGATACGGCAATGAGACTTGAGGGCCTGGTGCGAAACGCGGGAGTGCACGCCGCGGGGGTGGTAATTTCCCCGCAGCCGCTGACCGATCTAGTCCCGTTATTCAAAACCAAGAATGACGAAATCGTAACCGCGTTCGATATGGTCGCGATCGAAAAGCTGGGCCTGTTGAAGATGGATTTTCTCGGGCTCACAACCCTGACCATCCTCGATGACACCATAAAGCTGATCCTGCAAACGCGCGGCGAGAAATTCACGCTGGAGAGCATCCCCCTGGATGACCGTGAGACCTACGAAAAGGTTTTTCATCGCGCACTGACCTCGGGAATCTTCCAGTTTGAATCTCATGGCATGCGCGACGTGCTGCGGCGCTACCAGCCAAATTCGATTGAAGATCTGACCGCGCTCAATGCCTTATACCGCCCGGGACCAATCCAGGGCGGCATGATTGATGACTTCATTGACCGCAAGCACGGCCGCAAAAAGATCGAATACGAACTGCCGGAACTGAAAGAGGTTTTGGAAGAGACCCTGGGCGTGATCGTGTATCAGGAACAGGTGATGCAGATCGCCAACCGCCTGGCGGGCTATTCACTGGGGGAAGCAGACCTGTTGCGTCGGGCCATGGGGAAAAAGATCGCGTCCGAGATGGCCGCGCAGCGCGAACGGTTCGTTTCCGGAGCGGCGCAGCGTCACTACCCTCCGCGCAAGATTGAGAAAATTTTCGACTTAATGGCGCAGTTTGCGGGCTACGGATTCAACAAGTCGCACTCGGCTGCCTATGCTCTGCTGGCTTATCAGACGGCGTATCTCAAGACCCGCTATCCGGTTGAGTTCATGGCCGCGCTGTTGACATCGGTTACTGGCAGCACCGACGACGTCGTCAAGTACATTAACGAATGTCGCGAAATGGGGATTCCGGTTGAACCGCCGGACATCAATGTGAGCGACGCCAACTTCACTCCGCATGGCAACGCAATTCGCTTCGGACTGGCCGCGGTTAAAAATGTCGGCCACAACGCTATTGATTCAATTGTGGCTGGCCGCAAAAAGCTCGGCCAATACCAATCCATTTATGAGTTCTGCGAAAACGTCGAACTGCGGATGCTTAACAAGCGGGTTTTAGAATCGTTGATCAAAAGTGGTGCGATGGATAGTTTCGGCCATCGTTCCCAGCTAATGGCAGTGCTCGACAAGGCGATCGAACACGCGCAGAAGACTCTGCGGGATGCAGAGTCCGGCCAGCACGGCTTGTTTGGCGTTTTCAACGAGGAAGAGCCATCGCAACGAAATGGCAAATTGCCTGACATCCCCGAGTGGGATGAACCCACCCGCCTGGCCGCTGAAAAAGAAATTTTGGGATTCTTTATTACCGGGCATCCCCTGGAAAAGTACCGCAATAAATTGCAGGATTTCGGCGCCCTGACGACCAGTGAAATATGCGGGATGAAATCCTCCACCAATAAAGACGAGAACATTACCACCGCCGGAATCATTACCAC
>JAFAWN010000409.1 GCA_019241735.1 Terriglobales bacterium | reverse complement strand
AGCAGATCACGATCATGAACTCCACGGGCTTGGCAGTCACTCTATACGTTGACTTGAATACTCACTTGCCGGTGAAAAAGACTTTCTCCTGGCGCGATCCGGCAGACAAATTACGCAATACCGAGGATGAGGTGTACGACAACTATCACCTGGTGCAGGGAATTATGACGCCTTTCAGCGTGACCCGTTATTACAACGGCGATATGTCTACCCAGCGCTTCCTGAACTCAGTTAGCTACAACAAAGGCTTGAGCGATGACTTATTTAAGGCCGAGGTGCCTTCGAAATCGCACTAATCAGATTATTCCGGCGCGTAGTTCGGCGCCTCGCGGGTAATCATCACGTCGTGCACGTGACTCTCGCGGAGACCAGCCTGGCTGATGCGAACGAAGCGGGTTTTTTGCAGTAAGTCTGGAATCGTCGCGCAGCCGCAATATCCCATCGCGGATTTGAGGCCTCCAACCATCTGGTGCACAATCATCGCCACCGAACCACGGTACGGAACTCGACCCTCGACTCCCTCCGGAACCAGCTTGGGCAGCCGGTTTGACTCCTCCCCGTTCACCGGCACTGCGGCCGACGCCTCGCCCTCCATGCTCTGAAAGTAGCGCTCGCTCGAACCCGCCGCCATCGCGCCCAGCGATCCCATGCCCCGATACGACTTGAACGTTCTACCCTGATAAAGGATCACCTCGCCCGGGCTCTCATCCGTTCCCGCGAACAGCGATCCGATCATCACCGCTGCCGCCCCGGCCGCGAGCGCTTTACTGATGTCCCCGGAATACTTAATCCCTCCGTCAGCTATTACCGGAATGCCTGCATCTTTCGTGGCACGGTAGGCCTCGGCGATGGCCGTGATTTGCGGCACCCCGGCACCGGTAACTACCCGGGTGGTGCAGATCGATCCGGGACCGATCCCGACTTTGATAGCATCCACGCCAGCCCGGGCCAGTTCGCAGGCTCCATCGAAAGTTCCCACGTTCCCCGCAATTAGCGCCACGTCCGGCAGCGCCGACTTGATTCTTTTGATGGCGTCTAGCACGCGTGTCGAATGGCCGTGGGCGCTGTCTATGGCCAACACATCCACTTTATTGGCGGCCATTTCCTGCGCCCGCTCGAGAAAGTCGCCGGTAGCGCCAATTGCGGCGCCCACTCGCAAACGCCCTTGAGCATCCTTCGCAGCATTCGGATACTTCAATTTCTTCTGAATATCCTTTACCGTGATAAGCCCCTTCAGGTTGTATTTGTCATCCACAACGAGAAGTTTTTCCACGCGATGCTCGTGCAGAATGTTTTCCGCATCCTCCAGCGTGGTGCCAACCGGAACGGTGATCAAATTCTGCTTGGTCATCACTTTGTGGATGGGGATATCGAAGCGGCCTTCAAAGCGCAGGTCGCGGTTGGTCAGAATGCCAACCAGCTTTCCCTCTTTAGTTATGGGGACGCCGGAAATCTTATACTTGCGCATCACCTCCAGCGCATCGGAGACGCGATCATCCGGAGACATGGTGACCGGATCGACAATCATTCCACTCTCCGAACGCTTCACCTTGTCCACTTCGTTCGCTTGTTGCCCGATCGTCAGGTTGCGATGAATGAATCCGATTCCGCCTTGCTGCGCTAACGCGATCGCCATGTGCGATTCGGTCACGGTGTCCATGGCCGCGCTTACGATGGGAATGTTCAAATCGATGTCGCGTGTCAACTGCGTGTGAGTGTTGGCCTGCGCCGGAATGACATCGGAGCGCGCCGGCAGGAGTAACACGTCATCGAAAGTAAGTGCCTCGGGGACCGGAAAATGGATCATAAATTTGCGGAATGAATTCTTATTCTACTTAACTATCGCGGATCAAGCGATACGCCGCCGCGGTTTGTCTTTTGCCTCTCAGCGGCGTATATTGGTTCTCGGAAACTGTTGTGTAGTACGAGCATTTCGGCGAGACACACCAGTGGGCGCAAGCCCACTTTTTAGTTTCCAGCGCTTTTGAAAATCGGCCGATAGGCCTCTAAGTTATTCGATACATGGCATTTGATTTGGAACAGGTTCGCAGTATCGTCGATCGGGTAGCGGCTTCGAGCGGGCTTGAAGTGGTGGATATGGAACTGCGCGGCGCGGGCAAGTCACGCATGCTTCGTATCTTCATCGATAAGCTGGAGAGGGACGGAACGCAACTAGTTGCGGAAAACCATCCGGCAGATGTGAAACAAACTGGCACTGTTGCGGCAAGCCAACGGCCCGGAGTGACCCTCGAAGATTGCGCGAATCTGAGTCGTGAAGTTGGGACAATTTTAGATGTCGAAGATGCAATTCCCGGAGGTTCGTACGTTCTCGAGGTTTCGTCACCGGGCTTGGACCGGAAATTGTCGCGCCCCGCGGACTTCGAGAGGTTCGTTGGCAGCCGGGTCAAGCTGACCACGCGGCAGCCGGTAAATGGCGAGCGGCACTTCGCGGGACGGCTGGAGAATTATCAGGACGGGAGGCTCATCCTCGACGGCAACATGCCGCGGAAGAAATCCCGCTCTCCCGAGGGTGCCGGGACGAAATTTGAAATTGAATTGAGCAACGTGGAAAAGGCGAATCTGGTTCCCGAAATCTAGTTTTCGGAGCCAGGCGTTTCGGGCAAGCAAATCTTTATGGCAAGCGAGCTTTATAACACTATAGACGCGTTGAGCAAGGAAAAAGGCATCGATCCGCAGATAGTGGTCAGCGCGGTCGAGGACGCCATCGTAGTCGCCACGCGCAAATACTACAAGACACAGGAAAATCTGCGCGCTCAACTCGACAAAGATACCG
>JAFAWN010000166.1 GCA_019241735.1 Terriglobales bacterium | reverse complement strand
AGGCCATCTGGATGGCTTCCAGTTTTCCCTCGTTCGACTGCTTGGGATCGCCTTTGAATTCTGGAAGGCCGGTGACGTAGTTATGCAGATCGGTAAAACGTACTTCCAGCGGGTTCACTGCCGGATGCTTTTCTGACAACAGAATCCCAATGTCTTCCGCATCGTCCCAGCTTAAAGTTTTTGGCATGCGCTCCTCACGTTTCGCGGCCGCGAATTAAGGTGATTCGCCAGCGGTCCGGGCTAGTGCTCCTCGGAAACATAATTGCGATTCCAGGCGGGAATCTCAACCACGACCTTGCCGGGTTTGACCAGGGTCGCCTGGCATCCGAGACGTGAATTTAATTGAAGATCGGCAGCCATGTCCAGCCGGTCGGCTTCATCGTCGTCCATTTCCGAGAGGTTTTCAGCCCCTTCCCTCACCCAGATGTGGCAGGTCGTGCATGCACAATTGCCGCCGCAGGCGTGGTCAAGCCGCACTCCATAGTTCAGAGCGACGTCGAGCAGCGACTCCGGTTTGCCGTGGTCTTTATAGGGCAGCTGGCCGTGCTCAAATGTCACGGTTTTGCCATCCGGCAAGAAAGTTACCTGGACAGTCGTCTCGCCCGGAGATCCCACCGCCGTAGCAACTCCACCTTCGTTTTGTTGTTCCGCCATGTTGCTCCTGACTATGATGGCCCTGAATATGATGCTTCGGAGTATTTCTATCCCGCGACGTGGATAATTGCACCGTCCGGGTCTTCGAATTGCGCCAGCCTGCCCCCAAAATCCTGTTGGGTGGGAGGCATGGAAAATTTCACTCCCTTGGTCCTCATATCATCGTAAAACTTATCCAGATCGGCGACGTTAAATCCAAATTCGACCTTGCCGGCGGCGTCTTTTTCCGACGAAGGATGTAATCCCAGAGTAGTTTCGCCAGTCGAAAATTCGCTCCACCCCGGGGATTCAAATTTCAGCGACAACCCCAGAACGTCGCGGTAAAACTTCACCGCCCGGTCCATGTCTGCGACGAACTCAATCACGTAACTCAACTTTGGTGTTGCCATAGCTCTAAGTTCCTAGCTGAATTCTGCCTTGGCCAGCGCATGTCCAGTTTCCGGGAGATTGCCCGGCTGGTCTTTGCCGATTTCGTCCATGGTCTTGCCTTCGAGCGCGGCGCTGACTGCCGTGTCCATCATAAGCTCCGCCAAATGAGTGGACGCCTGATTGAGTTCGCCGATGACCTTTCGGATCGCCAGGTAATCGTCTTCGTTTCTGACCTGATTAAGCATTTTTTCGTATTTGGCGATTTGCTTTTTTTCACTATTCCCGAGCTTGGCCCACGCCGGCGAGCCTTTTCCCTTCTCCAAGGCGGCTAGAATCGTCTGCGCCTCGCTGCGCGCCTCAATCAGCTGCCGCTGCCGGAAATCCTCCTCCGCATTGTCAAAGGAATCGAGGATCATGCTCTCCACCTGCTCATCAGTCAACCCATAACTGGGCTGGACATCGATTTCCGCCTGTTTGCCACTGCGTTGCTCGCGGGCTGAGACGTGAAGAATGCCGTTGGCATCGATCAGAAACTTAACCTCTATGCGCGGTAACCCGGCAGGCATCGGTGGAACTCCCCTGAGGTCGAAGCGGGCGAGGGAGCGGCAATCTTGCGCCAGTTCGCGTTCTCCCTGCAAGACGTGAATGGCGACGTTGCTTTGTCCGTCGATTTGGGTGGTGTATTGTTGGGTCGCCGAAGCTGGAATCGTCGAATTGCGGAGAATGATTTTGTCGGTCACGCCCCCGGCCACCTCGATCCCAAGCGACAAGGGGGTCACGTCCAGCAGCAGCATATCGCGCGTGGCTTCGGATCCGCCGGAAAGGATTTTCGCCTGCACCGCCGCCCCTAAAGCCACCACCTCGTCCGGGTTCTGACCGGTATGGGGTGGGCGCTGAAACAGCTCCTGAACCAGGCTCTGCACCATGGGGATCCGCGTCGAGCCGCCAACCAGTACTACTTCATCAATCTGATCCGGCTTTTTCTCGGCATCTTTCAGAGCCAAACGGCACGGTCCCGCGGTGCGCTGAACGATGGGCTGAATCAGCTGCTCAAATTGCTGGCGGGTAATTTCGCGCTGATACCGCCGGCCTTCGGGAAGCTCAACGTCCAACCGTGCGGCATCCTGGGACGAAAGCGTGATCTTCGTCTCAATGACCGCTTTCCGAATCGTGGCAACAACTTCGCTATTGCGCGTAAAGTCCGCCGTGAACGAGCCACGGATATCATTTAATGCAATTGCTATTAGTAAGTTGTCAATATCATCGCCGCCGAGGTGAGTATCACCGTTAGTGGCGATGACCTCGAAAATTCCGTCGTTCAGCTTGAGGATGGAAACATCAAACGTCCCGCCGCCAAAATCGTAAACTGCAACCACACCATTTTTCTTGTGATGAAGGCCGTAAGCGAGCGAAGCCGCCGTCGGTTCATTCACCAGGCGCAGTACATCAAGACCGGCAATTCGGCCCGCATCTTTCGTGGCCTGACGCTGCGCATCGTTAAAGTAAGCAGGAACCGTGATAACGGCCTGGCTCACGGGGGCGCCAAAATACCGCTCGGCATTGCGCTTTAGCTGGCGCAGGATGAATGCGGAAATCTCCGGCGGGGTGAAGGTCTTGCCCCCTAGTTTGATACGAAGAACTTCTCCCGGGTGAAGATCATCTGCCAGGTGAAAATGGAAGAGCTTGAGTTCGTCCTGAACATCGTCAATGCCGCGCCCCATCAGGCGCTTAATCGAGTAGACAGCGCGCTCTGGGGTTTCAATGAGATATTTCCTTGCGGCATTGCCTACCACGATCTTGTCGTTCTCATCGAGCGCCACCACCGACGGGACAAGGTTCAGGCCGTCTGCGCCGGGGATGACCACCGGCGTCTCGCCTTCCATAAACGCGACCAGGGAGTTTGTGGTCCCGAGGTCAATCCCGACAATGCGATCGCTATTCATCTTTGATTAAGCGCCAATTTCCTTCCGTATTCGTTCAATTTTCGAGCGCAGCATTTACGTCTCTAACCAGATTCCGGATGTAAGAGCGGCGGTTCAGAAGGTCCGCCATTTTGGCAGTCACTCTGTTTCGCGCCTCCAGCGGAGAGGTATCGCCCAGTGCGTCCCATTCAACCCAGTAACTTTTTAACTCCTCCAAGAGAGCTTCCTGCTTCTGCTCCAGGGAAACTTTTTGGCCCTCAAGTTCGCGGACTAGCGCGGGGTCGGAGTCTCCAGTTTTCTTGTTCATGCGCAGCTCTTCCCACTGCATATTCAGCTCGAAGACCTCTTCCAACAGATCTTCGGGAACGATTTGCTTTTTGGCTTGCCCTGAGGCCCGCACCTGCTCGGTCGCGGTCTCGGATTGTTCCTCAAGCTCAAGGCCTTCCAGGCGCAACAGGTATTGGGTTCGCCTGATGGGATCTCTCAGGGTGCGATAGGCGTCGTTAAGCCGCGAGCTCTGTTCCATACTCCATTCCTGCTGTTCGGCGCTCGACTGGGTGAACAGATCAGGATGAAGCTTGCGGCTTTGCTGGTGAAACTCGCGTTCCAGCTGGGCCAGGTCGAGATCAAGTTTGCGTGGCAGGCGGAAAAAGGCAAAGTAGTCCCGGACGCCATCGCCATTCAAGTGGCGAAACGGCGCGCCATTCGCGGTGGTGCCGGACGAGTTGGAAGTCTGAATAGACATGATGCTGCCGAGCCTGAGTTAACCGGTTAGAACCTGGACAGCGAAGCTCTCCAGGCGAAGGAACGGGCGAGCCGGATAGAGCCTGCTACCCTGAGAACGAGGTTCCACACCCGCACGATTTCGATGAGTTGGGGTTCACGAACACAAAACCCTGCTGCATCAAAGTTTCCTGATAATCCAGCGTCATTCCGTGCAGATAAATAAATGACTTCGGATCGACAAAGACGCGCACATCACCAAATTGAAATACGCGGTCGCGCTCGCGGGGCTGCGTATCGAAGCGAATGTTGTAGCTGAGCCCCGAACACCCTCCGCCCTGCACTCCCAGGCGCAGTCCACCCTGATCGGGCGAGATGCCTTCTTTCGCGATGGCCGTGCGTATTCTGGCGACAGCCTTATCGGTCAAGTGCACACCCTTGGCTGAAACAACTTGAGGCGCAGCCGTTGCCGGCGTCGTCTCCTGAGTAAGCGTGGTCATGGTCAGCTCAGCTCTCGCCTTATCTCGCCTCGGCGCGGGCCAGCTCGTCCACCGGGGCCTGTTTCTTCTTCCAGTCGTGGATGGCGGCGCGGATCGCGTCTTCCGCCAGCACCGAGCAGTGAATCTTTACCGGCGGCAGCGAAAGCTCCTTCACGATCTCGGTATTCTTGATCTGCAACGCTTCGTCCACGGTTTTCCCCTTGACCCACTCGGTGGCCAGTGAGGACGAGGCAATCGCCGACCCGCAGCCGAAAGTCTTGAACTTGGCGTCTTCAATGACATTGGTCTGGGGATTCACCTTGATCTGCAGCTTCATGACATCGCCGCATTCCGGCGCACCGACCAGGCCAGTCCCAACCTCGGAACTGCTTTTGTCCAGTGAACCAACGTTTCGCGGGTTTGAATAATGGTCCAGAACTTTATCGCTGTATGACATTGCGTTATTTTCTCCTCACAAATTTAGATGCGCCCAAGCTCGACAACTACTCAGCTGCCCACTTCACCTGGGTTAAGTCAATGCCTTCCTTCGCCATTTCGTAGAGCGGGGAAAGTTCGCGCAGTCGCGTTACCGTCTCCACCACGCGGTCAGCAACATAATCAACTTCAGCTTCGGTGTTGAAGCGTCCGATTCCGAAGCGGATTGAGCTGTGCGCCAGATCGTCGCCGGTGCCCAACGCCTTCAATACGTAAGAGGGCTCAAGGGTCGCAGAAGTACAAGCCGAACCGCTGGAAACCGCGATATCGTTGATCCCCATTAATAGCGATTCACCTTCCACGTAAGCGAAGCTGATGTTTAGGTTGGCGGGCAGCCGATGCTCCATCGAGCCGTTTATGTAAACCTCGTCAAGCCGTCCCATGATGTTGTCCCGCAACTGGTTGCGTAGTCCCGCCAGGCGGCAGCTTTCCTGCGGCATCTCCTCCATACAGATCGCGCACGCCTTGCCCAGTCCCACGATGCCCGGCACATTCAAGGTGCCCGAACGCATACCACGCTCGTGCCCGCCACCGTCAATAATCGCGGAAACCTGCACTCGCGGGTTCTTGCGCCTTACGTACATCGCGCCGACGCCTTTGGGCCCATACATTTTGTGTGCAGAGATGGACATGACATCGATGTTCTGCTTGTTAACGTCTATCGGAACCTTCCCGACCGACTGCGTCGCGTCCGTATGGAACACTACGCCCCGTTCGTGGCACAGTTTGCCGATCTCGGCGATTGGTTGCAGCACCCCGATCTCGTTATTGGCGGACATGATTGTCACCAGGATGGTCTTGTCATCCATCGCCTGCTTGAGCTGCTCGAGATCAACCAGTCCATCCTTCTGCACTGGAAGATACGTAACCCGGTATCCATATTTTTCGAGCCGCTTGCAGGTATCGAGCACCGCCTTGTGCTCGGTGACGGCGGTGATGATGTGATTGCCCTTCTCGCGGTACATTTCCGCGACGCCCTTGATCGCCAGGTTGTCGCTTTCCGTTGCGCCAGAAGTGAAGATGATTTCTTTCGGAGTCGCGCCCACCAGCTTGGCGACCTGTTCACGAGCGATCTCGACTCCTTCTTCGGCGACCCATCCAAAGGGATGGTTGCGGCTGGCGGAGTTCCCGAACTTCTCGGTGAAGTATGGCAACATCGCTTCCAGCACCCGCGGGTCCATGGGCGTCGTGGCGTGATTGTCCATGTATATGGGGAGCTTGATGCCCTCACCCGGAGAGGGCCACGACTGCGGAGTGCTTTGTTTTCTGTCGTTGCCACGCTCGCGGGAGCGGTCAGGCGTTCGCGGCGTTGCTAATTCCTGGGGGATAGTCTTTACTTCCGTACTCATAATTGCTTTTTCTCCTGAACTCACAAACTTTTTGCGTAATGGATCTTAACCAGCACTTCCTCTTTTGCTTCCGTCTCCTGCGGCTCTTCCTTCATAGCGGAGATGGTGATCCGCCGTAGCACTTCTTCAATGCGCTGACTCACGTGCCGCAACGGCTCGCGAATATTACACCGATCGCTTTGATCACACTCGCCCCGAACGGTTACGCAGGAGGTGATGAACAACGGGCCGTCGATGGCACGGATTACTTCGAATGCGCTTATCCGGTGGGCATCGCGCGCCAGAAAGTAGCCGCCGCTTGCCCCGTGTTGCGATTTCAGCAACCCTGCCTTTGCCAGCCGCTGCAAAATCTTGGCCAACGCCTCCTGAGGTATTCCGTAAGCCTCGGCGATTTCCTTGGCGCTGGAAGCTCCCCGGTCTGCATGCTCCGCCAAATGCTTCATAGCCATCAACCCATAGTCGGCTTTTTTGGTTAGTTTCAGCATGTTGGCCCGGTAATCTGGACGCCCTGGATATACGACTGTTTGGGTCGGATATTGTTATTCTAGGGAATTAGGTCACAAAATGCAAATGCCAGGAGGATCCTGCAAGAAGATTTTCGATGGATATGTCGAGAAACGGCGAACACCCGTCCAACACCTGGAATCACGTAAGCTGGCGGCCCTTAGCGGCCCGGGAAGCCCAAAGGAGATACCCCATGTAGATGACGATGGCAAGATTCACCAGCAGAGTAACCACATGGAACGGGTTTGGCTTATGCGCCAGCCAGAAAACGGTCACGGGCATATAGAGAATTCCTGAAACAAGGGCAATCCACTCCCCCCAGGCCCTGGCTTTCCACAAACCATAAGCTTCAACAAAGCGAAGGGTTGAATATCCGGCTGCTACCGCAGCCGCGCCCCACAATTTTGCCGGGGTGAGAGTGTCCGCCCAGTCCAGGAACATTTGGGCAAAGTGGCGGTCGGGGCTGATGTGGAGGATTTCCAGGAACCGGTCCGCAATTTCCCATGCATCACGGTGGACGAGAAAAAGGACGCTGATGCCGGCGGCGAGTGCAATACCCCCCTTGACCAGTTCGATGGAGGCTACGGCGCGCAACACCTTGAGCTGGCTATTGTGGTCTTTATGCGCTACCGGCATTCCCGCAGCGACACTCATTGAATAATTATCTCCCGGGTTGCAACAGAAGCTGCTGTGCCGGGGAAAATATCCGGCCGCGGATGAGCAACGTGCTGACCAGCGAGGTGAGCCCCGAGGCGGCAAAAATCATCGCCAGCACTACAAACTGATAAATGGCAGCGTACACGGGCCTAGCGCCGGAAAGCAGCATTCCCGCCATCAGTCCCGGAATCCAAACGATTCCCAGCGACCGTAACGAATCGATTGCCGGAATCAGGCTCGCCTCAAACGAAGCCTGCACGTAGGGCGAGACGCTGTCATCGGAGCGCGCCCCCAGAGCGAGAGCGGTCTCGATTTCTCCGACGTGCGCCAGTACGTCCGCACGGAAGCGATTCAGCGCCAGGCCATTCGTGTTCATGGCGTTTGCGATCAGCATGCTGCCCACCGGAACTAGGGACGTAATGGCAGTGTCGATAACACCCAGCCAGGTCATGAACGCGATCATGGAGCCGGCACCGAGAGCGATTGCGACAGTTGAGATGCGAAAAGCGTCGGGCATTTCGCGGGCGCGGCGGGATGACGTGGCGCCCGCGGCCACTATCATCGCCGTCAGCAGCAACCCGCTGCTCCATCGCGGTCCTTTTAACAGGAGCATGAGGATCGATCCTACGGCGAGGATTTGAACGAGGCCGCGGACCATGGCAGTAGCGGTCTCAACCTCAAAGTGGATGCCACGCCGGCGCGCGAGCAACGCCACCAACATCGCCAGAAGTGCCGCCACTCCTGCCTGGGCCAGTCCCAGATACAGCTGATTACTAAAAAACAGCTTAAGCATGCAGCACCTCTGCAGCCGGGCCGATGCGCTTCATACGTCCATTTTCCAACACCAAAGCCCGGTCCGCCATTCGCAGCGCCTGGGCTTTATCGTGAGTCACCAGGATGCAGGTAAGTTTCTGCTCCCGCACAATTTTCTCGATCAGCGATTCGATCCCCAGCTTCGATGCATCATCCAGCGCAGAGGTGGGTTCATCGAGCAGTAACAGCAAGGGCGAGTTGGCGAGGGTGCGCGCCACGGAGACGCGTTGCGCTTCCCCTCCTGAGAGGTTTGCGACGTTGCGCTGCTGGTAGTCTTTCAATCCCACGCGCGCCAGCAGTCCCGCGACCTCTTCCGGCGGCATAACTTCTCCCCACTGGGCGGGGCCGAATTGCAGGTTGCGTTCAACTGTTCCCGGAAAGAGATACGGGCGCTGAGTTACGAGTCCCAGCTTGCGTCGCAACTCCCGCGGTTCGATTTGCCGGTAATCTGCGCCATCAAGATAGACGGTCCCGCTGGTCGGCTCATCCAGCCGATTTAGGAGACGGAGCAAAGAACTTTTTCCCGAGCCGCTCGGCCCCACCACAGCAAAAATCTCCCCCGGCCGCAGATCGAAACTTACGTCTTCGAGCAACACTTTGCCTCTAACGGTGCGGCCGAGTTGCTCGGTTCGGAGAATGCAGGCATCGGCGGGAGAAGAGGTGGCCACGTAAGTTCGTAGAGGGCGGCTATTGACCGGTGGCCTTCACGCTGGTGCGAAGCTCATGCAGAATTTCCTGCGCCGCCTCGCTGGCTTGCTTGTGTTGGGTAACATCAAAAGAGATCGCGCCGACCCGGGCATGGCCACCGCCGCCATAACGCTCACAAATGCGCGCGAGATTGACGGCCGGCTCGACTGGCGCCCACGGATTCGATCCCACGGAAACCTTCACCCGGAAATTACTCTTGCTTACTCCAACGCTGTAAACGGAGTCGGGACGAAGATAATACGGCACGAATTTGTTGTAGCCTTCGAGGTCGAGATCGGTGATGTCGAAAAAAATGGTGCCGTCTTTCAGTTCGGCGCGTTCGTCCAAAACCGCGATCGAACGCTGGTGACGCTCCAGCAAAGCCGGGAGCAATGACGCCACGAATGGCTGCTCCAGTATGGCTGCCAGCGGCTCAGTAGCCAGCAAAGGGATGAGGCGCGGGATTAGGCTGTAATCTTTCGCGGTCTCGATGATCATTGTCAGCTTCATGGCGGGAGCTTTCATTTCCACCGCCGTCTTTGCGTCCGGATACATCGCGCCGTCCACAATATCCGTCCAGTGCAGCAGCTCCGCCAGCGGCTGCGGATTGAAGCCGAACCGCTGCTCGGCGATCATGGCAATGAAGCTGGTGCAGGATTTGAAATCCGGATCGTAGAACTTGCGGTTACTCTGGTCCTGTTCGAAGTGGGCTGCATCCGCCGGCGTCAGGAAAGCGCTCTGATGATGATCAAACCACCAGGTGATCTTCGGCGAGCTGGAATACTTGAAATCCACGATGACGTTCTCGTCGCCGTCGAAATTATTTTCGTCAAAAAGTGAGCTGGCGCGGTGCAGCAGGCCGGAATATACGAACTCCGCGTCGCTCCGAATCCGCTCGCGGAAAAATCGGGAGAATATGGCGGCCGAGGATGCGCCATCGAAACAGCGATCGTGATAAAAAATTCGAACTTTCAAAATCTTCCTCGGGCTGACGATTCTGCCCAGATTTTCCCTTCCCACGCGCGCGGGAAAACCAATAGGAATGACATTTTGAAGGGGACGGTGTCAAGTCCGGGCGGGAGAATTCAAGCACTCCGCGTACTCAGGCGTTCGCCTGCTTTTCCGCCAGGTCGCCAACAATGGGCAACTTGAACATTTTTCCCTGGCTGGCTTTCAGCAGAAGAATGACCCACAGGGCTACGCCTGCTAACCAGAGGAGGAAGTGCAGTGGGATTATGAGCAGTCCAAGGAACGGGACCATGCCAAGAATTGTTAGTCCGGTACCCAACACCACCAAAGCCACCCAGAAAAAAATGCACTGGAATGCGTGGAAGCGGATGAACCGGTTTCGGTTATACGGCTCCATCACCAGAAACACTATCGCTGGAATAATGGTGATGTAGGCAAGCATGCCGGCGACGTTGTCTGTCAATCCGGAGCCCGCAACCTGCGCCGTTCCGGCGACCGCAGGGCCGGAAGCAACTGCCGGCGCTG
>JAFAWN010000102.1 GCA_019241735.1 Terriglobales bacterium | reverse complement strand
TCGCCATTTTACGGCAGCGAGTACTGCCTCAGGTAGTTCCAAACATCCTGATTGACCTTGTCGGCAATGGCAGGGTAGTTGTGGTCCTGGTTAGCGATCTCTACATAATGGACGGGAAAGCCATTCGCCAGCAGAGCGTCGCGGGTAGCCCGCGTTTGCGCGAATGAAAAGTACTGGTCATGGTCGCCAATATACAAAGCAATCGGAATTTTTCGCTGGGCCCGTTGCAGTATCCAAAAATAATCCGGAGTAATAATTCCGGCAAAAACGCCAGCTCCGGCGAAGTACGTCGAATCGAACATGGCGGAATAGAACGTGGAATAGCCGCCGGCCGAATAGCCGAAAAGATAAATGCGATGTGAATCCAGACTATACTGTTTCTTCACCAGCTCCATCAGCGCTTCAAACACCTGCGGCGATATGGCTTCAAACCCGGCGCCCAGTGGCAAAGTTGGGGCGACGAGGATGATCCCATTTTTCTCCGCAAAGGTCTGCCACAAATTCAACATGTATGCGCCATTGCTACCCGAGCCGTGGATAAGAAGTATCGCGGGCATCGGGTGCGCCGGGTTATAGGTGGAGGGAACAAAAACCGCATAGGGATACTGGGCCCCCTGAAAAGACAATGAGGACGAACTGGATGGAGTTTTGCCGGCGGAAGAATTCGCGCTGGCACCGCCACAACTCACCAATGTCGCGCAAATTAGGGTAAATAGAAGCCCAGGCGTCGCAGCCAAGAATTTCGCGCGCATGGGTGGCGGGGCTTCCCGCCGTTGCTTAAGACTTTGCTGCGACATGGAAACCCCCTGCGGTCCTGCTGGCGTGGCTCTGATGGCCTGCTAAATCATGCCTTTTTTGAGATGTTAGCGCCAGTTCTTGCACTCGACTACCGGATGAGCGTCTCTTTGGAGCGCGCGCTACCCTTTTCAGCCGGAAAACTGCATTAGATTTAGTGCAATCAGCTATCTCTTAAAGCGAATATCGCGGTGAAGGCACTTGTAGTTGATTGCAGGGGCTTCCCAGAATAAAGCAGGCCTTCGGGGCTTTGGAGGAATGGCGGACGTGGTAAAGCCCCTAATGGCCCAGCTGTACCATCCTGCAGTTGAGGCGAAGCTGTTTCGAGCAATCTGGCGTCATATCTGTAAGTTATTGATAATAAGCAATGCGTTTTCTAGCCTGGCGGCCAGCCAAGATTTCGTCCCCCTAAAAGGTGCACGTGCAGGTGAAACACAGACTGCCCCGCCCCTGATCCGACGTTCAGGACGGTACGATAGCCATTCTCAATTCCGCGCTGGCGGGCGATCTCGGCTGCAGCCAGGTGGCAGCGGCCAATGGTGTCGGCATCTTTGGCGGTCGCTTCTTTCAATCCGCTAAGGTGTTTCTTGGGGACTATCAGCACGTGGGTGGGGGCTTGGGGGTTAATGTCCTCGAAGGCGAAAACGTGCTTATCTTCGTAAACTTTTTTAGCGGGAAGCTTCCCGGCGATAACGCGGCAAAAAAGACAGTCGGTTGATTGATCCATCATGCTTTTAAGTTTGATCGTCCATTCGACATAACCGCCTAGTCCAGGCGCACGAGAAAAATCGCTCCCTGCGGAGTTTGAGTGACGCTGGCGATTTCTTCGGCACGCTTGCGATCATCGCCCTGGACGCGGACGCGCACCCACCACTCTCCCGCAGGACTGTTGAAGCTCAGAACCTTCGCGGTACGGTACCGGCGGGAAAGATGGTCGGCGAGTTCGCGGGCTTCCGGTTCTGCGGGGAAGCCGCCAATCTGAACCGCCCACCGCCCTCCGCTTTCAAGCGGCACCGGCGAGGACAACACCTCGACTCGAACCGTGGCAGTTCCTGGCTGCCATACATCGATTTGCTTGGCGGCGGCAAACGACAGATCGATCAGGCGTCCAGGGATGAAGGGACCGCGATCAGTGATGCGGACAATGGCCGAGTGGCCGGTCTTTACGTTGGTTACGCGCGCCACCGACCCCAGCGGAAGCGTGCGATGCGCTGCGGTCATGGCATGCATGTTGTAGAGTTCGCCATTCGAGCCGCGGCGGTTATGAAACGGGGCCCCATACCAGCTCGCAATGCCGGTTTCAACCAGCAGAGGAGGTGCATTCAACGGCACACGAAGCGCCGGCGCGCCTTCGGTGATCTTGCGATCGTTATCTCCAGATGACGCGGGCTCGCCGCCCGGCGGAGCGGATGACGAAGCGGAAGGCGCGGTCACCGGCGGCGGGACATTGACCTTTGCTTCTTTATGCCGGCTACACGCTGTTAGCAGCAGTAGCACAGCAGCCACCACAACCGCTCTGAAGTTGGGTTTGATCACTGACCTTTATGGTGCTGGTCCATGTAGTCGGCCAGGCGGGCCAGTTTTTCCGCCGCGACCCGCAGCGCTTTGGTGGAATGCTGCCGCACCGCCGGCACCACTTCATTGTTGAGATAGGTAATAAACTCCGCGGATTCTTTTTCCAGACGTTCGGCGGCTTCTGATACCGATTTATTTACCTTTGCCGATGCCTCATCCACTTTACGGCCGAAGTCGCTCATAATTTTTCCCCGCGCGGGGAAACTCGCAACCCCGCCTACTCATTATTCCCGCGTCACCCGCTCCGGTCAATGCGGCGCACCCTTCGCGTACACCCTGGGGATTGGATATCGGAAGGCGGCAGAAGTTTTCGCGGTAAAATCGCAGCATGATTAGCAGAGTCTGGCTTTCTCTTATGCTGTCAGCGGCACTGGCGCTGCCCGGATGCTCCATGTGGCGTGAGCATCCGGTCACTGTCTGGGGAGATGCTACTGGCGGCGAGGGACTGGAGCGGGTCTTCTGGAAGTCGGTTAAAGCGCAAGACTGGACTAACCTCACCCCCCACATTGCGGGAAATTATATCTACATCCTTCCCGACGCGACGCTACGCCGCGAGGCGACCATGAATCGCCTGCAACAGTTGCGGATCGACGAATATTCTCTGGGAGATTTTCAGGTAGAGCTCAATTCGCAGACTCTGGTGGTGACCTATCTAATGACTGCGCGCGGAAGTTCTGGATCGCAACCACTGCCCGCCGGGCCGCAACGAATGATGACGGTGTGGCAACAGCAGAAGGCAGGATGGATGGCCATCGCACACTCAGACCTCGGCGCGGTGAAAACTTCATCCGCAGGCAATCCCTCCACGGCTGGAAAATGAAACCTCAGGAAATGCCATCGCGCGCGAGCGAGTGCCGCGCGCATCATAGAAATCTGCAGCAAAAGCTCTTGGACTGGTACGACCGCAACCGTCGCGATTTACCCTGGAGAGAGGATCACGATTCGTATCGCGTATGGGTATCCGAGATCATGTTGCAGCAGACCCGCGTGGCCGCGGTGGCCGGATATTACGGCCGTTTTCTCAAACGCTTTCCCACCGTTCATACCCTCGCCCGCGCGAGCGAAGCCTCGGTGCTAGCGGCGTGGAGCGGCCTGGGCTACTATCGTCGCGCACTCAGGATGCATGCCGCAGCCCGGAAGATCGTGAACGAGCACGGCGGGAAATTTCCTCAAAGCTCCGCGGAATTGCTCCTGCTGCCTGGGATCGGGCGCTACACCGCCGCCGCGATCGCAAGCATTGCCTTCGGCGAGGCCGTGGCTACAGTCGACGGGAATATTGAGCGGGTTTTGGAACGGCTTAATGGCCAACCCCTCACCACGCGCAAATTATGGGATGCCGCCCAGGCCCTGCTGCCGCAGAAGCGTCCCGGGGACTTCAACCAGGCAATGATGGAACTTGGGGCGACGGTGTGCCTTCCTGCGAAACCCAGATGCAGCCAATGCCCCATAAGCCAGTTCTGTACCGGCAACCGCCGGGCGCAATTTCATGCTCGCTACCGTTTTCGTAAATGTAGCCTTCGGCGGAACAAGCGCGAAGTTCGCTATGCGCTCGATCTCCGCAACCGACGGGTCTTTATGGTCCAGCGAAAACGCAATGCGCGCCTCATGGCTGGCATGTGGGAATTGCCAGAAATTACAAGCGAACGGCCGCGCCGGGAGCCCTGCCTCAGCCTTAGGCACTCGATCACCAACACGGATTATGTGGTGCGCGTCGAAAGGCA
>JAFAWN010000099.1 GCA_019241735.1 Terriglobales bacterium | reverse complement strand
CTGCAGGGTTTGCGACGGAAGATCTGTGGTTCCTTCCCCCGACACCGTACGACCTCGTAAGCTTCATGAGGACAGGTCCGGCTTGGAAAACAGGAATTACTCTGGAACGGGTTTCACCCGATGAGTAGAAAGAAACCTATTGGCAGGCTTGATCGCAGTATGAATTCGCAATCATGGATAGCATGGCAATGTAACTTGAGGGCGAGACCTCGCCCCGCGGATTTTTGTCGATATCAACCTGGTGCACTACGACCATATCTTTAGCGGGCAGTACGGTTATAAAGGTACCTCCCGTTCCCATAGCAGTATAAGCACCCTGCAGAAAGCCCATCTGAATTCCACCAGGGAAGAGTGGCTGGTCCCACACCCACCAGAGCGCGCCGTAACCCCAGCGCTCCGGTTCTCCATAATTGCGCCCGAAAGTCGGATTGATGTCGCGGAACGGAGTGATCACGCCAGTCATGTAACGAATCCAGTCGGAGGGAATCAGCTGGCTGCCATTCCACACGCCGTGGTTGAGCATGAGTAATCCCAGCCTTCCCATATCCCGGCTGGAAAGAACCATGGCATATTCAGGATGCAGACTTTCGGGGTTGTATTGTTTTTTCTGCCTCGAGACAACATAGTCCTGCATTCCGATAGGGTCAGCCAAGTCGTCCTGTAACGCTTGATATATATCTCTGCCGGTTAGCTTTTCAAAGGCGACGCCGGCCGCATTGAAATCCCAATTGTTATAGACGAAGTGGGTTCCAGGATATTCAGATCCTCGCTTTGGCATGTAATCCTCCTGGCCAAAACTTCCGGCCGGGAGATATATGCCTGAGCGCGAAGTCAGCAAATGCTCCAGAGTGGCATGCTCCTCGATAGGCAGAAACGGCTGCTTATCGTCGAGGCCTAACTGCTTTACTGTTTTACTGGTGTCAATCTTGCCGCTGAAAACGTAATTACCGTAGAGCATTCCCAAGATGCTCTTGCGAACAGAAGCGACCTCGCTTGTATGGGAGATATCTCCGTAGGAAAAGATGACCCGGCCCTGAACAATCACCACCATGGAAGTTGTGTCCTGCGTTTTTACCCAACCTCGCAGGGCTTCCAGTTTGGCAAAGGAATAGCCCACCGATTCCGGCGAGACTTGCTGCCATTCAGATTCCGGAGTGACATCGCCTATGAGCCGTTGGGTCTTGGTTGCGGTCTGGCCATTCGCTTGAAATGCGGCGAGGCCCAGCAGAACGCCGAGAATAACGATACGCAGTCGTAAGGCGGAATCGTATGAAACGGTGCCCGTTCGGCTGGAAGGGATATCAATGAGTGTCAAGATTGTACGGAGGATGATACAACAACTCGGAATGCTCTCAGACGAGCCGCACTACATCCTGCACTTCTCACGCGACTGATTGGCTTACGGTTGCAAAATCGCGATAGCGACGGTGAACTCACTGACTCGGACTGGATTCTCCCGCACACCTTGTGATCAAGGTTCCAGCGCAGGTCTTTGCGCAAAGACTCAAGGGTGCACTGATGCTGTACTCACGGAGACAGCTGTGGCCAGCCTTGTTTGAAGCTCGTCTTCGGTAAACCAAAGGCCACGCAGCATCACACCCTCCTGCCGGAAAATGTTATCGACGTCGATTAGGGGATTGGCATTAAGAAGCACGAGATCTGCAATTTTCCCTCTCAAAATTGTACCCGAATCGTTGTCACTGCCGAGAAAACGCGCTGCATTGGAAGTTGCTGTCTGGAGTACCTGGTAAGGCGTCAATCCAGCTTCATACATTTGCTCCAGTTCATCTTTCATGGAAAAACCGGGGATGACACAAGGCACAAAGGGGTCTGTACCTGCGAGCAGCGGCACGCCGGCCTGCTGCAGGCCCTTTACCAGACGTTGCATGACGAAATATTGAGCGCGAAGGTGGGGGATTTTTTCTGGCGGCCATCGTTTCACGTAAGGATTGTCAGGGGGGTACCACCCGAAATCTGTTGCACCCACCGCGGCGCCCGTCGTAAGGCGCCTTGGCATATAGCGCATCTCTGGGCGCTGCAGAAGCGCATCGATGTCTGCCGCCTGGAAAATGATTTGCCGAAATACCGAAAGAGTGGGACTAACCCAAGTTCCCGAAAGAAGTGCCTTCTTTGAGATCCCGCTCACCATCCGTTCGATTTCCGCAGAATCGGTCGGCAGATCGCGGTGAAATTGGAAGTACGAATACAAGAACTCCTCAGCATGAACGATCAAAGCCTGACGGCCCAGAGCGGCGTTGATTCCTAGGTTGCTCGGCACGTGACCGACCACCCGCATACCTTGCGCCCGGGCGGTTTCAAAGACAGCGTCATATGCCGCTTGCGTAAGCTCACCGTGAACTTTGATGAAATCGTAGCCCGCTTTCTTCTCCGCGATCACTTCGTTTCTTACCTGGTCCGCCGTCATGAAAGCCGGCTGCTGTATGAACGGTCCGGTGGTGTAGAGTTTTGGTGCAACGATCGCCCCGCGTTCGATTTGGTCACGCAAAGCTACGATTTCCGGCGAACCCTCCATATTGATTCCCGTAGTTATCCCATTCGCGAGGAGGAGCTGAAGCACGAGGAGCTGATCCGCAGTCCCAGACAGAGGAAGATGAATGTGGCTGTCGACCAGACCTGGGATTAAGTAGCGATGGCGGCCATCAATCCGGTGGCAATCGTTTGGAAGCTTCAGATCAAGTACTGGCGCTACTTCCACAATCCGGCCGTTCCGCACCAGCACGGTTTGGTGGAGGAGTACCTGTTCCCGGTCCACGGGAACAACAGACACGTCAACGAATGCCGAACAAGCGCCAGATTGATCTGCAGCCGCACTAAAAGAAAATGGAGACAGCAGGAGCAGGACCGGAAATAAAATAAGAAGGCGCGAATTCACATCAATTTTCTCGCGGTGACATTTGATATTCACCATTCATGGACGGCTTGCGCTCGAAACAGTCAACCACAAACCGGATTTCCCTGCGGCGCGGTTTCCTACTTCACATCCGAGTAAGCAGCCCGCCCTCCAGAAAATCTCCGGAACTCTTAGGCGTAGGAGCCTGAAATTGCCCGGTAACATGAGCTGATGTTTTTCTTCGAGATGTTTGTTGGCAGCAAAAGCGCATCAAAAAATTATCGAAAGCCACTTCTCGCTTCCCTCCGCAGACAAAAAATCCCCGCCCAAGATTGCGCCTGGGCGGG
>JAFAWN010000028.1 GCA_019241735.1 Terriglobales bacterium | reverse complement strand
ATGCACGTGCTTGAGGGCAGCAAAGAAGAGATCGAGAAGCAACTGAAGAGCAGTTTGGAAGCTTTCTTTGATTTTTACCCGGAGATCTGAAATTTCGAGCGAGAAATTCGCGCCGCTGAATCTCAGGGGTGGTCGGCGGGAACAATCCTAGCTTGTGCTCTCGGTAAAAACACTAGCCTTGAACTTACGGCGATTATAATTTCAATCCTCCATGAAACAAAGATACCGCTATTTCCGCATGCGGTTAAGCGAGTTGGGCTGGCTTCCCCTGAGCAGGCTGGCTCTGGCGACTGGCTATCTGCTCGGCCTAGACCTGCTCCTCTTCGCATTGCAAAAGCTTTTCTCCGGCTTAAAACTTTCCTACGGCAACAGTCTGAGCGGATGGATATCCCTATTAAGCTTTGGCGTCATTTGTCTTCTTGCAGCCCTCGCAATTCGCTGGGCGCGCGCCAAAATACTTTGGCGCCTTCGCAATCGCCTGATCGTCACCTACGTATTTATCGGCGTCGTACCCGTGGCATTGCTGATAGCAATGGCATTCATCACCATCTATTTATTTGCAGGACAGTTCGCTAACTTTGTCGTGATCTCAGATCTGGGTATGCGGATGCACGGGCTCTCAGAGGTAAACGCCGCCATCGCGAACGAACTTGGAGAGCGCATTGGCCGCGGAGACACTTCGACCCCGGAATCGCTGGGCGGCCTTAGACGGCGGGACCGGTTCTGGGCGCATCGCGAAACCTACGCCTGGAAATCCGGCAAGCCCTGGTTCACTTCCGCGGCCACGCCGACGCCTTCCTTTGCATTTGCTCCATTTTTAAGCGACCACTTCGAAGCACTCGTGTCTGATCACGGTAAGGTCTACGTTCGGACGGCGACTACTCTGCGGGTGGGTTCCGAGAATCTCACAGTAGTCTCCAGCGAACCTCTGGATCGCACCCTTTTGACTGCAATCGCGGGTGATCTTGGCGAGGTGACACTCTATGAGCCGCCTTCAGACCCCGTTCAGCCCGGAACCGCATCAAGTGATTCTTCGGCGCAACCAGATCGTAAGGACAAGATTTCGATCAACTTTCGCCCTCGTGAAGCGGAAGTGCGCAATGGTACCGCAGCGCTCTGGCCCACCCTCGCAGTCGGCTCGCTCCCCCCGCCCAGCGGCCGAATGGATCCCGTAATCAAGTTTGGCACACCACTCCGCGTGGTTGAATGGAGTTCAGGCAAGGAGAACAAGGTGGGAGCGTTGTTACGCGTGCAGACCCGCCCGTCGGTCCTTTATACCCGCCTGTTTGCTGCCCTGGGAGACTTCGCCCAAGGGGTGGAATACGTTCTATTCGCGGCTGCGATAATTTTCGCCATCATCGAACTGGTGGCGCTATTGGTGGGCGCGCGCCTCACTCGCTCGGTGACTGGAGCCATTGCCCAGCTTTACGACGCCACGAAGCATATCAATCGCGGTGATTTGCGGCACCGGATTCCGGTCCATTCCAGCGACCAGCTGGCCACCCTGGCAAACTCGTTTAATTCCATGTCGGCGTCGCTGGAAGAGTTGATTGAAGAGCAAAAACAAAAGCAACGGTTGGAAAATGAACTGGTAATCGCGCAGGAAGTACAAGCCCAGCTTTTTCCGCGTGAGATTTCGCAGTTGCCGTCGCTTGAGGTACACGGCTTTTGCCGGCCGGCACGCACTGTCAGCGGGGATTATTACGACTTCCTTCCGTTGAATGCTGACCGGCTGTTGCTCGCGGTGGGAGATATAAGCGGAAAAGGGATTTCCGCTGCACTTCTGATGGCCACCATTCACTCGGCAGTCCGCGCCTATACCCTCAATAGCAATGTGCGGGACACGGTCACCGTAGGAGCTCGCGGCCGGACCAGCGGCTTATCAGATTTTTCCCAACCCGGTGACATCTCTCCCGCCACGCTGCTGTCTTTGCTGAATCACCAGCTGTACGAGAGCACACCGCCCGAAAAATACGCGACCCTCTTCGTCAGCCTGTATGACGCCGAACTTGGCAAACTTATCTACAGTAATGGCGGGCATCTACCGCCGATTATTTTAAGCGCAGAGGGTTCTGTACGCAGATTGGACCGCGGGGGCACGGTGATTGGACTGTTTGACCAACAGGGCTATGACGAAGCCTCCGTCCATTTGAGACGGGGAGAGATTTTTGTGGCCTACAGCGATGGTGTCACGGAACCGGAAAACGACTTCGGCGAGTTTGGAGAAGAACGCTTGATGGAGCTGGTGCAGGAAAACCGCGATCTCCCGCTTACTCGCATAACCGAAGTCATTACCGCAGCTGTAGACGACTGGATTGGCGCCAGGGAGCAACCCGACGATATCACGCTCGTTTTAGCGCGTCCGCGCTGATTGCTGAGGTCGATGGTCAAGACACGACTGAGCTAGCTCTAGCGGTTTTTCGAAATTGAACTTCAGGGCTGAGTTGCGCTGGCTCAGCGTCCTTTTCTGGCTCCGATTTAACTTCCCCTATCAGGTCTTCTCGACCGGCTTCTTGGCAGGTTGTCGTCTCTTCAACAGTCGTCTCTTCCCACAGATCGTGATGTCGCAGCAGGCGTGAGACTAGCGCTGTATGCATGGAGTGTCCCGCACGGTCCGCCACGACGTTGCCCAGAATCTGCTTACCCAGTAACGCCAGGTCGCCAATCAGGTCCAATATCTTGTGCCGGACAAACTCATCCGGGAAACGCAAGGGAGGATTTTCCACCTGGTCTTTGCTGAGCACGATACAGTTTTCCGGAGCTGCCCCGCGGATTAATCCCATATTGCGCAGTTTTTGTTCATCTTCCCTCGATCCAAAAGTGCGCGCCGGAGCAATATCCCTCACGTAATTTCCGTCAGACAAGTCAACTTGGAAGCTTTCCTTGCCTACCAGGGGATGAGGGAAATTGATGGTGTAAGAGACCGAATAAGTATCCGCTGGATAAACCGCGATGAATTTATCTCCTTCCCGCACTTCGAGTTCCTGCCGGATTCGCATGTAGGTGCGGGGGCGCCGAAGTTTGCGGATTCCAGCTCCGCGTATCAACTCCACAAAAGGATGGGCGCTGCCGTCAAGAATGGGCAGTTCCAGGTTATCTAGTTCGACGATGGCGTTATCGATGCCAAGACCCATGAATGCAGAAAGAAGGTGCTCGGTAGTGGAGATTAGCACTCCACTTTTCATCAGGCTGGTGGCGTAGCTGACACGAGCGACATTCCGGCTGACTGCTTCCATTTCGAAGCCGTCCAGGTCCGTTCGGCGGAAAATTATCCCCGCGCCTGCCGAAGCCGGCAGGATTCGAAGTGTGACTGGCGCACCGCTGTGAAGCCCGACTCCGCTGCACTCTACCGCACTGCGTATTGTTTGTTCGCGCTTCAACGTCTGGCAACCAACAGATGTGATTGAGTTTATCGCGCAAACGAGAAATTCGACTGTGGCAAATAGTACACACTAAGTGGTGCGATCCAAGGCACGATAAGGAGGGCAAGAGTGACCGGGTTTATGGCCACGTTCGTAACCGAAACCTAGTACATCGCGTCGTATTTTGTGACTACCCAATTGCCGTCGCGGTTTTCAAGGGTGAGAGAGAAAGGCTCTCCATAGGTGCCGTCCGCGCCACCGGTGGCATTGCGGCGGGTGCCGCGGTAGTGAAGGATGCGCAAAGGCGGTGTGTCTTCCCAGTCGACAATTTTCCAAGAGAGCAGCGGGTGTTGCGCCTCAGAGTCGCAAATGAACGCGGCGTACTTCTTCCGGTAATCTTTTTGCCAGGTGGAGAGCTGCTCCGCACAGCGGCCGTCACGCATAGCTCGAATATAGGCGGAGGCGGCGCGTTCTGAAGACCTGTCGCGCAAAGGGTTAAGGCTAATGGAATTTGGAGCGCCGGAAAGCGGATCACGATCTTGAGAGCGCGACAGAACTGGGCCCTGATTATTAAGCCATATCAAATAACCAAAGAATACGAGGAGCAAAAGCGCTCCTGAGGCAGACGCGATCAGAATCTGTTTTCGGGAAGACTCCACCGCGCCAGTGTAAACCCGGGCAGTGGAGTCAGAACGTTACGTCGGTGCTGTGTTGGCCGGGGCTTGCGCTCTAGGTTGACCCCAAGAGCTATTTTTTATCCTTCTCTTCTTTTATCCGGTCTTCGCCCTCAGCATGCTCGCCAGGATGCTCGACGCCGGCTTGAGCTTCGTTCTCCATTGCTT
>JAFAWN010000026.1 GCA_019241735.1 Terriglobales bacterium | reverse complement strand
ATGGAAGTCGTCCTCGGTCCCGGATGGCCTGGCGTTTTGCTGCATGAGGCCGTTGGCCATGGCCTGGAAGCCGACTTCAATCGTAAGCAAACCTCGGCGTTTTCCGGATTAATCGGCAAGCGCGTCGCCAGTGAAAAGTGCACCGTGGTTGATAACGGCACCATGCCCTGGCGTCGCGGCTCGCTCAACGTCGATGACGAGGGTCAGCCCACGCAGAACACCATGCTCATCGAAAAGGGCATATTAAAGGGATATCTCAGCGATAAGCTCTCCGCGCGGCTGATGGGCGTGGCCGACACTGGCAATGGCCGCCGCGAAAGTTATGAGCACATTCCCATGCCGCGCATGACCAATACTTACATGCTGGCCGGCGAAGACGATCCGGCTGACATCATTCGCTCGGTCAAGCACGGTGTTTATGCCGTGAATTTTGGCGGCGGCCAGGTGGACATCACCAACGGGAAATTCGTTTTCTCCGCATCGGAAGCCTATTTGATCGAGGACGGTCAGATCACCGCCCCCATCAAAGGCGCAACTTTGATCGGCAACGGCCCCGATGTCCTTACCCGCGTATCGATGGTCGGGAACGATTTGCAATTGGATGAAGGCGTCGGAACTTGCGGCAAAGATGGTCAGGCGGTACCGGTGGGAGTGGGAATTCCGACCATTAAAGTGGACCGCCTAACCGTCGGCGGAACTGGTAAGAAAGACGTCGGCGGCTTCATGCAGTAGCTCGATTTCGGCGCATCTGCTTCTGTCTTGTTAACAAACCATGCCTTCAACTCAGCTCGAAAATCATAAACTGCACACCGGCTTGAAAGACCTGGCGGAGGAAATCGTCTCCCGCGCTATATCCGGCGGCGCTACCGCCGCCGAGTGTGTGATTCGCGAAGGCGACGAGTTCTCAACCCTGGTCCGGCTTGGGCAAGTGGAAACTCTGAAGGAATCTGGATCAAAGTCGATCGGCGTCCGCGTCTTCAACGGGAAACGCGCTGCCAGCACATACTCCAGTGACTTCTCACCGGCTGGACTCGATCGCATGCTGAACTCCGCCCTGGAACTTTCAAAGATCACCTCCGAAGATCCGCACGCTGGGATTCCGGAACCTTCGCAATTGGGCGCAATCTCCGGCGACCTCGACCTTTATTCTTCTGACGTGTACTCCCTCCCCGGAGAAGAGCGCATCAGCTATGCGCGCCGCGCGGAAAAAGCCGCGCTGGATTACGACCTGCGAATCAAGAACTCTGAAGGCGGCTCTTTCGACGCCGCCACCGGACACAAAGTTCTGGCTAACTCTCACGGATTTGTGGGTGAATTCCGGCGATCATATTGTTCTGTGGCTGCCATTCCCATTGCGCAAAATGAGAAGGGAGCCATGCAGCGCGATTACTGGTTTTCGGTTGCGCGCAGCCTCAGTCGTCTGGAATCTCCTGAAGAAGTCGGAAAGATTGCCGCCCAGCGCACCCTGCGTCGGCTCGGAGCGCGCAGCGTAAAAACCGCGAAGGTCCCGGTGATTTTCGATCCCTTGGTGGCAAATTCCATTCTTGAGCATATTTTCGAGGGTGTGAATGGAGACTCCGTCTATCGCGGGGCATCGTTTCTCGCCGGAAAGCTGGGCGAGCGGGTGGCCGCGTCTCAGGTCAACGTGATCGATGACGGCACGATTCCCGGAGGCTTCGGCTCCAGCCCCTTTGACGGCGAAGGCGTTCCCACCCGGCGTACTGTAGTGATTGAAAAGGGCGTCCTGAAATCGTATCTGCTAAACACTTACACTGCCCGTAAACTCGGTCTTCAAACCACAGGCAATGCGGCGCGCGGACTGGCCGGATCCCCGGGAATTGGTCCCGGAAATTATTTTCTTCAGGCAGGAACCAAGTCTCCGGCCGAAATCATCGCCGCCATTCCAGACGGGTTATACGTCACGGAGTTTCTGGGGCACGGAGCCAATCTCGTGACTGGCGATTATTCGCGTGGAGCGTCAGGCATGTGGATTTCTGGCGGAGAACTGGCGTTTCCGGTCGAAGAAATCACCGTCGCGGGAAATCTGAAGGATATGTTCCTGAACATCACCGAGATTGGAAACGATCTCGAATTTCGCGGCTCGGTCGCCTGCCCCACGATTCGCATCGACGGGTTGACCGTGGGCGGACAATAAACGTCAGATAGTCCCGATTTTTCTTCAAGCCTAAGGAAGTTCTGGAACAGGCGGGAACTCCTGCGACCACCCTTTATATAAGCTCACCGTTTCCTCCGCTCGCAGCCGTCCATCATGCACCGCAATTTTGTGCGGATTGCCGGTCGAATATCCCTGCCACAGCGATACTCCCGCATAAGCTCCGTCTGTGCGCAGAACGTAGTAGGTCATATCCATGAACCGCAGTTTGTTCATGTCCCCGTTGTAGTTCCGCACGATGCGCTTCAATGCGTCCATCCCTGCTTCCTGCGGCGACATGCCGTGCCTCATATTTTCGACAATCGTATGCGCGCCCGCAACCTTGATATTTTCTTCCCCGCTGCCGGTCGCCCCCGCGGAGCCGATGTCCTGATCCGTGTAGCAGCCCGCCCCAATGATGGGAGAATCGCCGCAACGGCCGGGCAGCTTAAAAGCCAGACCGCTGGTGGTGGTGCAACCGGAAATTTCGCCTTTGCCATTCAGCGCTGAGCAGTGAATGGTGCCCGAGGGCGGGAACAGTACTTTGCGGATCGCAGCCATCTGATGTTCCGCCGGGATGTCGATCTCGGTGGCTCGCGCCTGCATTTTGCGAACACGCTGCTTCCATAATTCCGACTGCGGTCTGCCCTCTGGTTTAAGAACAGGCGGTTGCCAACTCGGGTCGGCAATGCCCGGCCCCCACCAGTCATTGTTCGAATGGAATTCCTTCCACAGCATCCATATCTTGCGGGAGTGCTCGGTAAGCAGGTTCTCTCGCGGGAATCCCATGGCCACTGCGAATCGCTCCGCGCCCTCACCCACCAGCATGACGTGGCCGGTATGGCGCATCACTGCCTTTGCTACCAGCGACACGTTCTTGATGTTACGCACTCCGCCCACTGACCCAGCGCGCCTCGAAGGACCGTGCATGCAGCACGCGTCAAGTTCCACTATGCCTTCTTCGTTGGGCAGGCCACCGAGGCCGACGCTGTCGTCTTCAGGATCGTCCTCAGGTCCCTTCACCACCTGAAGTGCGGCATCCAGCGTGTCACCGCCGCTTTTAAGGAAGGCAAACGCGGACTCGAGGTAGGCGAATCCGTTATTCGCGCAAACAATGATCGGAAGTTTGGGGGAGTTGGCTTGTGGAGCGCAGGAATCTGACGCGGCAGAATATGCCTGTGGAGCGCGGGAATCTGACGCAGCAGGATGTGCCTGTGAAGTGCGGGGATCTTCTTTCGCTTGCGATCCAACGCCGGCGGCGACCGCGCCGAGTACAGACGCCTTTACAAAATCGCGGCGTGAAAATCCCATCGTTTTATCTTATGCCTTTGCTTTTGTAGCGCGACGGCCCTCGCCCGCGAAAACTCCAGCTTGTGTAGCGCGACGGCCCTCGCCCGCGAAAACTCTAGCTTGCGTAGCGCGACGCCCCCGCCCGCGAAAACTCTAGCTTCTGTGGCGCCGCCGCCCCGTCGGCGGAAAGTCTGGCAACTCAGATGCCTCTCCGCGCTTCTTCTTGCCTACCAGATCACTTTTACGCCCAACTGGATGTGCCGCGATCCCCCCGATCCAATCACTGGATTGGCGGCGCCGATATCGGGCGTATAGACTGCCGTCCCGACGGTCGTGGGAACAGACAAGTCGGTGTTCA
>JAFAWN010000181.1 GCA_019241735.1 Terriglobales bacterium | reverse complement strand
GTTGGCGACGCCCTGATCGATTCCCTGCTGCAACCGGGCAGTGCTGGTCACGAACAGATCATCTCCTACCAGCTGAACCTTTCCCCCTAGAGTTTCGGTTAATGTTTTCCAGCCATCCCAATCGTCTTCGGCCAATCCGTCCTCGAGCGAAACAATCGGATAATCTTTAACCCACTTCGACCAATATTCCACCATCTGGTCCGAGGTGTGGGCAGACTGATCGGATTTCTTGAAAACGTATCGTCCGTCCTGATACAGCTCGCTGGCGGCGGGGTCGAGCGCGATCGAAATTTGTTCCCCAGGCTTATACCCAGCCTGCTGGATCGCCTCCAGCACAAGTTCAATCGCCTCCACATTGGATTTCAACGATGGAGCAAACCCGCCTTCGTCGCCAACCGCGGTATTGTAGCCACGCTTTTTGAGCACGCCTTTCAGCGTATGAAAAACTTCAACCCCCCAGCGCAGGGCTTCTGAAAAGGAAGCAGCGCCGACCGGCATCACCATAAATTCCTGAAAATCCACGTTGCTGTCGGCGTGCGCGCCTCCGTTGAGAATATTCATCATCGGGACCGGCAGCGTGCTCGCATCCGTGCCTCCCAGATAACGATAGAGTGGCAGCCCCTGCGACGCTGCAGCCGCACGGGCTGCAGCCATCGAGACCGCCAAAATGGCGTTCGCGCCCAGTCGGGATTTATTTTTAGTGCCATCGAGCTTCAGCATCCTGCCGTCGAGCGCGCGCTGATCCGCGGCATCTGCGTCCATCAGCAAGTTTGAGATTTCGTTATTGACGTTGGCGACGGCTTTGAGCACTCCCTTGCCCAGGAACCGGTGCTTATCGCCGTCCCGCAGTTCGACCGCTTCGTGCTCCCCGGTGGATGCGCCACTGGGAACGATAGCGCGGCCGCGGGCGCCGTCCTGCAGCGACACTTCCGCTTCTACTGTGGGGTTCCCACGGGAGTCGAGCACCTGGCGTCCGTGAATGCGGGTGATTGTAGTCATGGAGTCCCGATGTGGTTTTGGAGCTTACAGTGCTATCCGGCCTCGGAGATTGTACCAAGAACGGTTTCAGTCGCCACACCGCAGGCTTCGCGCCACGCGTGCTAAAGTTGAATTCGAATGAAAAACAGTACAGAGACACTCGAAGTCGGCTCTCGCGCCCCCGACTTTTCTCTTCCGGCAGCCAACCAGGATGGAACGTTTTCACTCTCTGCACTAATCTTGGACAGGCCGCTGATCCTCGAATTTTTGCGTGGAACCTGGTGACTAATCTGCGCCAAGCGCATGGCTCAGTTTGAGCTCGTAAAGGACGAAATTAAAGATTCGGGAGCGAACCTGGCATTTATAGCGGCACAGAAACGCGAAGGCGTATGGAATCCCGGCAATGCGCTAAAAAAGCAGCCAACATCATTTCCCTTTCTGCTGGACGAAAACCGGGCAGTCACCAAAGCTTACGGTTTGTATCACGCCTTGGGGGTGGACGCTATCAACATCGCGCACCCGGCGACCCTGGTCATTGATTCACACGGAGTGGTGCGAAGCATTTATCGCGGCAGCACGCAACTTGATCGAGTGCCGGTCGAAGTTACCCTTAACGAAGTCAGGAAGCTTCGCGATCAGCAATAACTCGAGGCCTACTTGCTGTGCCAGTGACTTCGTGCCCGCATATCTTCGTCGCTGAGAAGGGGCAATTCCATCCAGCCGTCGCTCGGTAGAGCGTCCACCGGCAAGCGATCTCGCCAAAAGGAAAAGTGCAGCCGAAGTTTCCGCAGCGCTGTGGTGACTTCAGCAGGAGATACAAACACCGGATCTGCAAACAGCCATTTCAGCGGCATCTTGAATTCAAAGCTGCGATCCAGGGCGACATTCAAATCCCCCTGGGTATGCCATGATGCCGGCAGCGATTGGTCCTCCCCCTCCGGGTTGAGGCTCCAAGATTGAATTCGCCCTCCTTCCACCTTGGCATCGAGGCGCAGTCGGCGAAGCGTCGCTGCATCTCCCGCGTCAGCCTCGACATTAACTAAAATTTCGCAATCGCTTACCTTCTCGACGAAATCGAGGCGTCCATAAAGATTTGTTCCATCGATGCCCGCGTAAGCAGAATCCAGAACAAGAATCTTCCCATGCATGGCGCCAGCCCGCCGATCGGCTCTGCAAACCGCGGCCCCCATCCACTCAAAATATCGCGATGCATCCCCGGTAATTTCAGGATGGATATACGCCTGCTGCGGGGTGAATGGCGGAAGCTCAACCTCGAGCTGTATGGGATGAGCAAGATAGTCGGGTGGGGTTGTGCCAAGCGCAAGATAAACATTGGCCAAATGTTTGCGGTAAAGCTGATCAAACTCAGCATCATTCGCGGAGTGGTGCTCGGGCCCATACCACCAGTTCCAGTCGCTGCCTTCGGCGATTAACAATTCCTCCAGCGCAAGCTTTCTCTGAGCTTCCGTGCAGCGTGCTTGCGCCTGCTCATAGAACTGCCGCGCATCATAAAGGTAGTCCCAGGAGCGGTTGTCTTCAGGGGCTCCGATCCAAACATTGAAATTTGCATTGATCCACGACCCCGGAACCAAAGAGGTAAGTTGGGAATGATCTTTGTGCCGGGCAATTGCTTCGGAAACAGTTACCGCTTCGACGCCCGGGTCCCGCTGCAACCCTTCGTAGAAGCGCCGCAGAAATTCCCGTCCGGAACATGGGAAATATTCCCAGGCATTTTCGCCGTCCAAAATGATCGAGACTACCGCATCCCGGCCCTGCGCCAGCACCGGTTCTGCCGCGTGCCTGATACTGTGCAACAGATGACTTGCGGCGTCCAAGGCCGGCATCCCTGAATATACAAA
>JAFAWN010000111.1 GCA_019241735.1 Terriglobales bacterium | reverse complement strand
GATCTGCCTTCAGGAGTTTCGTCCGCCAGCGATGATAGTTGCGCCGCATCCGCCAACATCGCCTCTGAAACCCCAGGGGCTGTCAGGAATTCGGTGGCCTGGCGGTTTCCCAATGTAATTGTCCCGGTTTTGTCGAGCAGCAGGGTGTTCACATCTCCCGCTGCCTCCACTGCCCTGCCGGACATCGCCAGTACGTTGTGTTGTACCAGGCGGTCCATACCCGCAATGCCGATAGCGGATAGCAGGCCGCCAATTGTTGTGGGAATCAGGCAAACCAACAGAGAGACCAGCACGAACACCGTCTGCGGCGCCCCCGAATAGATCGCAAACGGCTGCAACGTGACTACCGCAAGCAGAAAAACAATCGTCAATCCTGCGAGCAGAATATTCAAGGCGATTTCGTTCGGCGTCTTCTGTCTCTCCGCGCCCTCCACCAGCGCGATCATCCGGTCAAGAAACGATTCCCCAGGATTGGATGTGATTTTGACCTTGACCCAATCGGATAGCACCCTGGTTCCGCCGGTCACTGCGGACCGGTCGCCTCCGGATTCGCGAATCACCGGCGCCGACTCTCCGGTGATCGCCGATTCGTCAACCGACGCTACGCCTTCCACAATCTCGCCGTCTCCGGGGATAAACTCACCAGCCTCCACCAGTACCAGATCTCCGGCGCGCAATTTCGAGCCGGGCACGTTTTCGACCTTGCCATCCGGAAGCAGCCGGTTTGCCATGGTTTCGGCCTTGGCGCGCCGCAGCGCATCCGCCTGAGCTTTACCCCGTCCTTCCGCCATGGCTTCGGCAAAGTTCGCAAACAGCACCGTAAACCACAGCCATAAAGTGATCTGAAGATTGAATCCGAACCCCGGCAGCCTGTGCATTCTCTCGACAATCAGCAATATCGTCGTGACCACGCTTCCCACTTCCACCACGAACATCACCGGATTACGCATCATGGTCGCGGGATGCAACTTTAGGAGCGAATCCCACAATGCGCGGCGCACAATCTTCGTATCCCAAAGGCTGCGTTTTGATTTCTTAGTCACCATATGGTTTTTTCAGCCGTTTAAAACGTCTTGCCGGCCCGCATTAACAAGTGTTCGAGAATCGGCCCCAGGCTGAGCGCGGGGAAAAATGTCAGTGCTCCGACAATTAGCACCACCCCAATCAGCAGCGCGGTGAATAACGGTCCAGTCACCGGAAAGGTGCCTAATGTGGCGGGTACTTGCTTTTTACGGACCAGGTTCCCAGCTATCGCCAGCACCGGCAGCACCATCATGAACCGGCCCAACAACATGCTGATCGCGAGCGACGTGTTATACCAGGGCGTGTTTGCGCTAAGCCCGTTGAAGCCCGACCCATTGTTGGCGGTGGCAGAGGTGAAGGCATAAAGCACTTCGGTGAAGCCGTGCGGACCGGGATTCGCCATGGCGGAAGTGCCGAAAGGATGCAACACCGATATCGCCGTGAACACCAAAATTACCAAAGGAAAAATGAGGATCACCAGCATCGCCATCTTCACGTCATAAGCTTCAATCTTTTTCCCGAGATACTCTGGTGTACGGCCGACCATCAGGCCCGCAATAAAGACTGAAAGGATGACGAACACGAGCATCCCGTACATTCCCGCGCCGACGCCTCCGAAGATCACCTCGCCCAGCATCAGATTGATCAGCGGCACCATTCCGCCCAGGGGAGTAAAGGAATCATGCATCGAATTAACCGCGCCGCAACTGGTGTCGGTCGTCACCGTCGCGAACAACGCCGAATTCGCTACCCCAAAGCGAACTTCCTTCCCTTCCATATTGCCTGTGTTGGTTTGCCCGCCGGAAAAACCAGGGCCATGCATCGCAGCCGAGGTCAGCAAGGGATTGCCGCGGGCCTCCGCCCAATACGCAGTTGTCACTCCTGCAAGGAACAGGAATGCCATCGCTCCCCACACCGCCCATCCATGGCGCTGCGAGCCCGTCATCTTGCCCAGGGTGTAAGTCAGCGCGGATGGAATGGCCAGAATCGCGAACATTTCCAGAAAGTTGGTAAAAGGCGTGGGATTTTCGAATGGGTGCGCGCTATTGGCATTGAAGAACCCTCCGCCATTGGTCCCCAATTCCTTAATGATCTCTTGTGAAGCCACAGGCCCTTGCGCAATTACCTGCTGCCTGATGGTCTGCATCATTGGTTTCCCGTCGGTGCCATTTGCTGGTTTTCCGTCAGGGCCAAGGGTGGGCGTCTGGTACGGATCAACTAATTCAGCCGTGTCGTAGGGTCTAAGATTCTGCACCACGCCCTGCGAGACCAGCAGCAATGCTCCAATCAGGCACAGGGGAGCCAGAATCCACAAAGTTCCGCGCACCAGATCTACCCAGAAGTTGCCGATAGCTTTCTGCTCACGCCTGGAGATGCCGCGGATAAAAGCAATCGCCAGCGCTATGCCCGCAGCGGCTGAAATCCAGTTGTGATAGGCGAGGCCCGCCATCTGCGTCAGGTAACTCATGGTGGTTTCAGGCGTGTAGGATTGCCAATTTGTGTTGGTGGTGAATGACGCTGCGGTGTTGAACGCCAGCGCTGGCGCCACCGCGGGCAGCTTTTGCGGGTTCCACGGAAGCCACGCCCAGTGTTGCACTCGCTCCAGCAGATAGAGAAGAAGCATGGAAACACCGCTGAACAGGATCACCGCGAGCGCGTACTCTTTCCACTCCATTTCGTGGATTTCGTCCACGCCGGTAAGCCGGTACAGTGCGCGTTCCACTGGCCGCATGATCAAGTCCATCCACGTCCGCTCGCGGCTGAATACCCGTGCAATGTAACTGCCCAGCGGCCTCGTAACTGCGAACACCGCCAGCAGCAGAAATAAAATCTGCAGCCAGCCATTTGCAGTCATCAGAATTTCTCCGGACGCAACATCGCGTAAACCAAATACATCAGCAATGCTGCACAAATGACCAGCATGATGACCGGTTCCATAAAACTCCTACTGGAGACGCCCGCAGAAATCTACGTAAGCCAGCGAGATCGCAAAAAAATAAAATGGTGACAGCAACAAATATTGCGTCCTGCATTTCGACCCCCGATCAGAACTTCACCAGGATCGCCATCGTGCCGCGGTCTTCGGTCTTGCGGAGGTCGGGGCTGAAGCCGGCAACCTGCGATCCGGGAGGGCCGCTGTTTCCTCCGGCGGGCGTAATTCCGCCGGGGCCGGTAAAGTACGGCACGTTGGCGTGGCGGTGATTGAATTCCCAGCGAAATGTAATGTACTGGCTCGGCATGTAGTCGTAGGTCCCGGAAATGTCCCAGGCTTTGTATGGATCGCCAGGGTTTTCGGTGAAGTAGGGAGTGCCCGACGTCGCCGTCGCCCCGTGGATTGGAGGCAGCAACACCAGGTAGCGCCCGGGATTATTAATCTTTCCGCCGCCCACCGTCACCGCATAGCGGTCTTTGTGGAACCACCAGCGGTTGTAGACCATGTACCCAAGAAAACTCTGCTTGTAGGAAACGATTTGTCCGGCAGCGTTCCTTTGATTCCCTGTGCAGTTCACCCCGCCGCCGCTTTCACACCCGGCGTCGCCAGTA
>JAFAWN010000403.1 GCA_019241735.1 Terriglobales bacterium | reverse complement strand
AAGTCGTTTCGTTGGGTGAGTGGGACGGACAGCTACCCGGCCAAGTGACCGACTCGTTAGCAGGACGGTTGAACTCAAAGGAGAGAGACACTCCCTGGCCCGTGGCGCGAGGAAAAACTGGCCTCCACTCCGAAGGGTTATCTCTTGTTTGAGTGGAAGCTGTATCGCCACGTCGAGGACTTAGGGACGAGCGTTCGAGAGCTGCTACATGGTGCAGCGGAAGCGGCTGGGAAATAGTGTTAGCGCCCTACTGATCCTCCAAAGCTCGGGACGCCGGGTGAAGTCAAGTCGGGTTCGCAACTTGTTCGATTGATCATCGCCGTGCATTCGCCTCAGCGCGCTTCCTTAAACCGGACTGCTAAACGCGCTCCGGAGAAAAGCCCAGAAGAAATGCCCTGAGGTGCCGAGCAGTCCGCTTCTCTACAGTCCGACTCGTGGGCAGGGTTCGCAGAATTGCGGCAACTTCTGCGGTTTTCACAAGGAACCAGCGGGGTCTTCTCTACTACTGCAGACTCTATGGCGGAGCGGAGTGAATTCGAACCCTCGGTCCTATTTTGTCGCGCGAAGCCTGTACCTTTCGGACACACAGTCTGTCCGGAGTGCATTGCCAGGCAGTTGGAGGGTATTCGGTTTATACCAACTTTTCCGTGTCCTGTATCACGCGACTGGAAGTTCAAAGGAAAAGACGGAGCCACGCCCAGGCTGGCTGGTAACACTGATCACGCCGTTGTGGGCTTCCACGATGGCTTTAGCTATAGCGAGCCCCATGCCGGTCCCTTGCACCGAGTAGCGCTGGTCGCGACCGCGATAAAACTTTTCGAAGATTAGAGACTGCTCGAAATCATCAATACCGCGTCCATGATCAGCGACGCTGATGATGACGCGGTCACGGCGCTGCTCCGCGATAATGGTTATGGGCGCTCCGGGTGGCGAATACTTCGCAGCGTTTTCGAGCAAGTGTCCAAGGACCTCCGCAATCCGGTCTGAGTCCGCACGGACGCTTGGCAATCCCTCAGGAACTCTAACCTCCACAGGATGATTGGCCAGGGCCGGCTGGGATTTCTCGACCCCAGCCTGAACCACAACTGAGAGGGCCACCGGCGCCATGCGCAGTTCAACTTTGTGGGCGTCGAGTTGGGCCATTTCTGTGGCCTCTCCGACGAGGCGATCAAGGCGGTCGGTTTCCTCATCGATGACCGTCAGCAACTCCCTACGCTGGCTGGCATCGAGTTCTTGATTGGACAATAAGCCTGTGACTGCCGCCTTGATTCCGGTGAGCGGGGTGCGCAGTTCATGTGTGACAGAATCGAGCAGCACCGAGCGCAGGTTCTCATTCTGGTGCGCGGCCTCACCCTGAGCCAATTTTTCGATAGCTGCGGCGCGCTCGACGGCGATGCCGATCATGCTGCCCAAGGCCTCTAAAGTCGCGCGGGAAAGCGACGCGCCGGCTATGCCCACAGCCCCGGTAGTCCGCATTCCGAGGTGCAACGGCGTCATGGAAACCTGACGCTGTAAATCGATGACCGGTTCCCCGCGCAAACTCACCATTTCGAGGTTCTCGAGCGGAAACCAGATGGCTTTGGGATCCGTGCGATAAACCTGCCGGGAGTTGAGCAGATAAACCGCAGCTGCTTTGGCGGCGAAGCCATCGCAAATGTAGCCGGGGATGGCGTTCAACAATTCGGCAATATTGTCGGTGGCGAGCAGGCGCTGACTGAAAGCGTAAAGCCGCTCAACGTCGCGTCGGCGTTGGACGGCATCGGCGGTTTGACGGCGGGCGCGTTCGGCAAGCCGGCTGGCTATTCCGGCAGTGGCCAGAAAAGCAAAAAGCGCCACCCAGTTTTGCGGGTCCGCAATCGTGAAAGTTCCCACCGGTGGGAGGAAGTAGTAATTAAAGACCAGCGTTGCAAGTACGGAAAGAAAAGCTGAGAAGCGAAACCCCCAGTAGGTTGCGACCCACAAAACGAGGAGCAGGAAAGTCAGCGCAACAGTCGTCGGATTTACATGAATAATGTGGCGGTAAGTCTCGACAACAAAGCCGGCTGCGGCAAGGCATGCGAGATATTGGAGCGGTTGCTTCAGCCAAGCGGATCGCACGCGCACATTGTAGCTTGAGTGCGGACTCGTCCCGGTCTAACGTCAAGGAAGCCAGCATTCGACAATTAAAATTTTCGCGTAGAAAATAGCCACGATGCCCAAGAGCCCGGAAGAATGGCTGAAGGAAGTTGACACGGAAAAACGCCCCGCGGTGTTCAAGCTGTTTCTGGGGTACGCTCCCGGCGTCGGGAAGACTTATGCAATGTTAAGTGAGGGCGTGAGACGCGCCAGCCGGGGCGAAGAAGTAGTAATTGGCGTGGTGGAAACGCACGGGCGTAAGCCCATCCTCGAACTATCTTCGCGGTTGGAGACTGTGCCCCGAAGAAAGCTGGAATATAAGGGTGCAATTTTTGAAGAGATGGACGTGGACGCAATTCTGGCGCGTAAACCGCATGTGGTGCTGGTGGATGAACTGGCGCACACGAATATTGAGGGTAGCAAGCACGGCAAGCGCTACGAGGACGTATTTGAACTGCTGGATGCAGGCATTGATGTCCTTTCAACGCTGAATGTCCAGCATATAGAGAGCCTGGCGCCAACCATTCGGGGCCTGACGGGAGTGCAAGTGCGGGAGACGGTCCCGGACTGGGTGATCCGGAGGGCGGGCGAGATAGTGATGGCGGACCTGACGCCGCAGGCGTTGCAAACCCGGATGCAGCGTGGGGATATTTATCCCCGGGAACGGGTGGAGCGGGCGCTGGCGAATTTTTTCCGCAACACCAACCTGGTTGCATTGCGCGAATTGGCCTTGCGGCAGGTGACGCAGGCGGTGGACCGCACTCTCTCTGAACTGCGAACTGAAGATGGACGGCCGCTTCAGGTGCGGGAGCGGATTGCAGTGTGCATCAGCTCGAATCCGGCGGCGCAATACTTAATAGCGCGGGGAGCTCGCATGGCTCAGGCCCTGGATGGAGACCTGTTCGTATTCTACGTCGATACCGGCGCGGATGAGAGCGAAGAAAACCAGCGGACTCTGGCCGATAATGTACGGTTTGCAGAGAGCGTGGGGGCGAAAGTAGTCAAGTCGGAAGGGAAAGTAGTGGCGGAAAAAGTTGCGGAGTTCGTGCGCGAGAACCACATTACGCAGGTTGTGTTCGGCAGGTCCGCTACCACCGGGTGGAAGCGGTATTTTTATCTTTCAGCCATCCACAAGTTCTTGCGGGATACTCCGGCAGTGGACGTGCACATCGTGACTCAGGAAATGCGGTGAACGAAGTCATTGCCGGGCAGCCGCGACGCATCCTGATAGTGGATGATGAACCGCAGATTACCCGCGTACTGAGGACAACATTATCGGCGCAAGGATATGACATCCGTGTCGCGAACGATGGGGAGATGGCGCTGGAGCTGATGAGGAACTGGAGTCCGCAGCTGATAATTACGGACCTCGCGATGCCGAATCTGGATGGAATCTCTCTATGCCGCCAGGTGCGTCAGGCTTCGCAGGTGCCAATTATTGTGCTTTCGGTGCGCGGACAGGACCGCTCAAAAGTGGAGGCACTCGATGCGGGGGCGGATGATTATGTCACCAAGCCGTTCAGCACTACTGAATTGATGGCGCGCATTCGCGCGCAGTTGCGCCGTACTCCAGTTGTCGAGGAAGCGGAGAACGCAATTGCGACGGGAGAGTTCCTGATCGATCTCGAGGCACGGATCATCAAGGTGCGTGGACGCGAGGTCCACCTTACGCCAAAAGAGTTTGACTTACTGGTGTACCTGGCGCGTCGTCCTGGAAAAGTGGTGACCCACCGCACCCTCCTGGCAGCCATCTGGGGCGCACAGAGCACGGAACAACCCGAATATCTGCGCGTATTCATCGGGCAATTGCGCAAGAAGATCGAAAACGATCCTTCAGCACCACAATACCTGCTCACCGAGCCCTGGGTGGGATATCGATTCGAACCCGGATCTTAAATCGGTCCAGGATGACTAACGACTCGGCAATTCGCTGGGAGTCATCCGATTCTCGACTGGTGGCCGTCCCTGGTTTTTCCTCCTACGGTTATCCAAATAGGTACAAATCGCAGCGTCTTTATGAAGATTTTATAAAGACTTTATCCGGCCCTTTTGGACTTTCATGTTCAATGGCATTGAACTGGGGAAGACTATTGCATTCGCGTTCTTGAGTTTCGATGCGACGGCTTTTTTGTGTTGGTTCCTGGTTAGCTTATTGCAGAACAGCGCTACCAACAATTCTTTGGAGATCGCGTAAATGAAACGGAAAAATGGGCTTCAGGTGGTATCCGTTTTGATGTTCCTGTTGCTTAATAATCGGGCGGGCGCTCAGGATTCAGCGTCCGCTTCGGCTGATCCCGGCTCAATGGCAGAGAATGCAGCCAGCCAGCAGGAAATGCGGGATGAATTAAGGGCGCTGCGAGCGGAAGTGGAGCGCTTGCGCGCGGAGGTTGAATCGCGCAGCGGCAGCGCAGCGAACACCGAGCCGTCGGCGGCAACGTCCAAGTCTACGACAGCCAATGCGCCGGCGCAGGCGATGACTGTTGTCAGTGACAATAGCGCGACTCCGCCGCCGGAAGCGAATGCAGGCGAGGAGCCGTTTGCATTCGCAGACTTCACCTGGCTCAACGGAAATCCGAGAACGAAAGATCTACCCTTCGACAGCAAGTTTTTCACGCCAGAGGTCCGCGCGGACGTTGCCTACCACTACGACTTCAATCATCCCAAAGACGACACCATCGCCGGATCGAGCGAAGTATTCCGGTCGAATGAAGTCGGTCTTACCCACCTCGGGATCGGCGGAGACTTCCATTATGACCACGTTCGCGCGCGGGTGTTAAGCCAGATAGGCCTTTACGCCACCGCCACTCCACGTAACGACTCCAGCTATTCGCGCGGGCAATGGGACCTGGCAAACGCATACCGGTATGTGAACGAGGCATACGGCGGCTATCACTGGGATGCGCTGCACGGAATCAATGTCGATGCGGGCATCTTCTTGTCATACGTGGGCCTGTTCAGTTTTTACAATTTCGATAACTGGGCTTATCAGCCGTCGTACGTGTCCTCGAATACTCCCTGGTTTTTTACCGGCATGCGTATTCAGGTTTTTCCCACCAAGAAATTGAAAATCGAGCCATGGATCATCAACGGATGGCAATCCTATGGGCGATACAACGGCAGGCTGGGTTTGGGCGGTCAAGTCCTGTACCGCCCCAACGGATGGTTGTCAGTCCTTACGAACAACTATGGGGCAGGAGCTGATGCATTAGGGATACCGACGCGTACGCGCTACCACAGCGATAACAGCCTTGAAATCAAATACTACG